>NZ_JAOQKB010000004.1:0-53512 GCF_025567215.1 Huintestinicola butyrica | reverse complement strand
CGGATTTTTTTGCCATACACCTCTCGTTTCTATTGATCTCAATATCAAGGCTAGTTTTGACACCTCATAACATATTGAACAAATACGCACATAATCAAATAGTCATAGCATTTGCAATGCCGATAATACATTGTATTATCCGCCGAATATGACACTCATGCCCGGCGGTGTTATTTTTCCGTTGATTATGAGTCAAGGAATCTTTTTGTTCTGCGTACTAATATTGGTTACAAAAAATCCAAACTTTTTATGAAATCCTATTGCAAGATCTCTGAAAGTATGATATAATATAATCAAACGATTGTTTATTTAAAGGCGGAAACGATAATTGCGTACTGTTAATGAAGAAGCCAGACAGGCAAAGAAAATCGAACTGATGGAAAAATGTTATGACTGTTATGCGGAGAACGGTTTATCCGGCGTTGGGATAAAAACGATCGCAAAGGCGTGCGGGTGCAATGCAGCTACACTGTATCTGTATTTTGAAAATCTCGACGACTTGATAATCAAATCCACCGCATACTGTATGGCAAAGGTCGAGGACGATTTTATGGCGAAAGCCCCTGCCGACCCAAAAGATGTTATTCGCTTTATTGAGGAGATCCCATACTGGACGGCGAAAGAGCATGGCAAGAAGTATCGGCTGATGTATCAGGTCTATACACACCCAAAATATATCGAACACGGAAAGAAGTTTTTCGAGGGCGTAAACGAACGGTACACCGAGTACGCTAAGCAGCTTGAGCCGAAGATCGGCATTCCCCATACAGTCATTACACCGCTCATTTTCATTTTCGTCCGTGCCTGCGTACACTACGCAATGTTTGAGGACGAATACTATTTAAAAAGCCAGATGGAGGTCTTAAAGCAGACGGTTTCTCTGTTTATCGAAAAATACAGCAAATTATCCGAAGGAGGTAATGAGAAATGAAAAAACAAATAAAAAGAATAACGGCTGTTGCTGCTGCGGCGGCTCTTGCAATATCCTTTACATTCCCCGCAGAGCTGGGGCTTGCAGACCTTGGTGTCGGCGGCAATGCTATTGCGGCAAGTGCGGCAAGCAGCGGTAATTGCGGTGATAGTGGCAGCAATGTAACATGGTTACTTGATGACAACGGCACACTGACTATTTCAGGCTCGGGTAAAATAGAGGATTATCGATCAGATATTGATCAACCATGGTATAGCAACCGTTCGGATATTACTTCAGTGGTGATTGAACCGGGAGTTACTTCCATTGGATCGCTGGCTTTTTATGAATGTTCCAATCTTACAAGCATAACTATCCCGAGCGGTCTTACTTCCATTGGAGAGCAGGCTTTTGGGAATTGTACCGGACTTACAAGCATAACTATCCCGAGCGGTTTTATTTCCATTGGAGATTATGCTTTTTGGAATTGTACCGGACTTACAAGTATAACTATCCAGAACGGCGTTACTTCTATCGGAACAGGTGCTTTTTGGAATTGTACCGGACTTACAAGCATAACTATCCCGAGCAGCGTTACTTCCATTGGAGTTAATGTTTTTTATAATTGTACCGGACTTACAGACATAACTGTTGACAGCAACAATTCTTCCTTTTGCTCGGAAAGCGGCGTACTGTTTAATAAAGATAAGACAACACTTATATATTATCCACTCGGGAAAAACGACAGCAGTTACACTATCCCGGACGGGGTTACTGTCATTGAACAATATGCTTTTTATTGCAATTCAAAACTTACAAGCGTAACTATCCCGAGCGGGGTTACTTCCATCGGAGAAATGGCTTTTAGGGAGTGTTCCGGACTTACAAGCGTAATTGTCCCGAGCAGCGTTACTTCCATTGAATATAATGCTTTTTGGTGTTGTTTCAATCTTATAATTTATATTCCGGGCGGAATAACCATTGGAATAGATGCTTTTTACTCAACAGCCGCAAAGATAACCTATACCGTTGACAGCAGCAATAATGTCAAAATAACAGACATTAGTCTTTCCTCAGGGAATACGGTTGATATTCCGCCAGAAATCGACGGCAAAACGGTAATAGCCGTTGATGAGGATCATCGGCACAAAGTCGGTAATCATACTTGTGTAACCAACACCACACCTACTTGTATAAAAAAGGCAACTTGCGGTATTTGCGGACAAGATTATTATGGTGACCACGACCTTTCCCATCACAATGCAGTGCCTCATACCTGTACAGCAGACGGAACCGTAGAATATTGGGACTGTTCCGTATGCGGAAAGAAGTTCTCCGATCCTAACGGGACTGCTGAAATAACAAATATTGCTGATCCCAATGATCCTGCAAGACATTCGCTCGTTAAGACAGATGAAAAGGCTCCCACCTGCACCGATAACGGAAACAGAGCATATTGGACTTGCACGGAATGCAAAAATATATTCTCTGATGACGCAGGTTTAAACCCAACCACACTTGCCGATGTGACTGTCTTCGCAACAGGTCACACCTGGTCAAACGATTGGAGTTCTGATGGAACAGGACACTGGCATGACTGCGTTAACGCAAATTGTCCCATTACCGAAAATAATCAGAAAGTCGGTTATGCTGCCCACACTCCCGGAGCCGATGCAACAGAAACAACACCTCAGACCTGTGACGTATGCGGATATGAGTTAGCTCCTGCGCTCGGACATATTCACGCAAACCACCTTACATTTATTGCAGAGGTTCCCGAAACCTGCACCGCAGACGGAGTAAAGGCACATTATGAGTGCGAATGCGGAAAGCTTTTCGCAGACGATCAGGCGGCAACAGAAGTTACTCTTGAAAGTCTGAAAATCGCAGCTCATCACACTTACGGAACGGACTGGGAAAGCGATAATGACGATGATCACTATCACGTTTGCTCCGTGTGCAGTGGTAAAGCAGATGTTACTCCTCATAGCTATGACAGCGGAATGATAACCATTCCTGCAACAGAAACCACAGAGGGCGTAAAGACCTACACTTGCTCCGTATGCCATCATACAAAGACGGAAACTGTTCCAAAGCTCAGCCACACTCACAGCCTTTCCGTGGATTATTCCAAGGACGAAACAGGGCATTGGCACGCCTGCTCGGGCTGTACCGAAAAGGTGGATTTTGAAGCACATACAGAGGACAGCGGTACAGTGACCGTTCAGCCTACAGAAACCACAGAGGGCATAAGAGTATATTCCTGCACCGTATGCGGATATGTTATCAGAACGGAAACCGTTCCTGCACTTGCTTCCGAACATACCCACAGCTACGGTACAGCTTGGAAATATGACAGCACAAACCATTGGCACGAATGCTCCTGCGGAGAAAAGACTGATATTTCACAGCACATCTCCAACGGCGGAGTAATTACCGTTCCGCCTACGGCAACCACAACGGGCGTAAGAGTATATTCCTGCTACATATGCGGATATGCTTTCAGAACAGAAACCATTCCTGCAGCGGGATATGATTACTATCCCACATATCCGAGCTATCCCATATATCCGACTTACCCCACATATCCCGTATTTTTAACACCCAGCGTATTCACCGAAGAGCTGACCGTCAATGCAGAAGCGGACGGAAGTACGGTAACGCTCAGCTGGGACGAGGTACAGAAAGCCGAAAAATACTATGTATATCAGTACAAGGACGGCAGATATGTCAAGATAAAGACCACCACCGATACATCGGTAACGCTTAAAGGTCTGAAAAACGGTGAGACCTACAAATTCCTTGTAAGATACTCTATCGGCAGAAAGCTCTCGCCTATGACTTATTCGTACAAGATAACGGTCAAGGTTTACTACAAGCCGATCGCAAAGGCAGCATCGACCGAAAACAGCGTAAAGCTTACTTGGCAGGCAGTTCCCAATGCGCAAAAGTATGCGATCTGCAAGTATGTGGACGGAAAGGCTGTAAAGCTTTGCGAAACCGAGAAGCTTGCAGTAAGGATAAACAAGCTCACTCCCGATACCGAGTATCAGTACATCGTCCGTGCTTATGTTGACGGAAAGTGGACTACTATGACAAAATCGGATATTGTAACGGTCAATACAGATGCAGAATAATTCCACTTAAACCAAAACAAGGCGTACATCATACCGAAAAGGGTAGGGTGTACGCCTTGTTTATAGAACGATAAAGGTCAGTATAAAACCGCCCCGCCATATCTGATATATCCCAAAAGCCGCTTAACTTTTGGGATATATCAATACAGCGGGGCGGTGTCATATCATCTTTTATACTAATCTTCAATCGTTCTATAGGCAAAGCCGACAGATGAAATAAGACCAGTCTAGGAAAGTGACCGCAGGCGGGCTTGCCGCCCGGCAAGGGAGCTTGACGAAGAATGGGCTTATTTCAGCCGAGGATTTGTCTGTAGGTTGATTGAAGATTAGTATTAATCGTAAATATCCTTAAGGAAATCGTAGTTGTAGCTTTGTGTCTTTCTGTTGAACCAGCTGCTGCAGTCCCATATCATTGCGCAGTAGCCCATTTCGCTTGAAAGATCCTTAACAGATTGGAAGAACTTATCGGTGCCCTTTTTCATAACGTATTTTTCGCCGTCTGTGTTGAGGCAGACACCGTATTCGCCGATGATAACGCCGTAGCCTGCGTCGGTGAATTTTTTCATCTTCTCAAAATCCTTGCGCATTGTCTTGTAGTCGGCTTCGGTGCCCCAGCTGCCGCTGTAGCCCCATGAGTTGCTCTTCTTGTCGGCAATGCAGAATGTGGCGGGCGAATAGTAATGTACCGATACCAGCAGACGGTCCTTTGCGGTGTCGTCTGGCATTTTGAACCTGTTGTCGGCGGTCTTGGAAATGTCGGTGTCATAGCCTGCGATGAGCAGGAATCTGGACTTGTTCTTGCCGCCTGTGCTTCTTACTATGTCAACGAATTTCTGGTTGATGCTGTTTACTCTTTCATAGCTCTCGTTCATGCTGGAGCTGCCCTTTGTCTTGCTGCCAAGCTCCTCGTTTGCGGACTCGAATATGAGCTTGTCGGAGTAGGACTTGTAATGCTTTGCAATCTGCTTCCACATAGCGGTGTATTTGTCCATGGCTGCCTGAGCGACCTTTTCATCTGAGGAGCCGAAGTCCTCCCACCAGCCGCCGTCCCAGTGAATGTTGATGATGCAGTACATATCATTGTCAAGGATATAGCCCACGATCTCGTCGATTCGGTCGAAATACTCGGGGGAGATGGTGTATTTGCCGTCCTTTGACATCATGTTTGACCATGCCACGGGGACACGGACAGACTCAAATCCGCCGGCTTTCAGGGACTTTATCATGGCAGCAGTGGTCTCGGGCTGACCCCATGCCTTTTCGTAGTCCTTGGGGGTTGCATCTGCGCCCAGCCATGTTGCAACGGATTCCATGGTGTTGCCTAAATTACAGCCGTCGCCCATTTTCTTTGCCAGAGCCACCGCAGCGGAATTTTTGCCTGATGTTTTTGCACTGCTCTCAGCGGCGGAGGCAACGGTTACGGTTATCTTTTCGGAGATATTTCCCGTGATGTACTTGCTGCCCGACTTTGTAAGAGCTGCGACCTTGAAATAGTTTTTGCCCTCAGCCAGACCGTTTACCGAGGCCTTGGTGGAGGTGACGGTTTTAAGTTTCACGAACTTCTTTGCGCTCTTGTCATACTGATAGATGCGGTATGCGTCTGCGCCCTTTACAGCCGACCACGACAGCACGGCAGCCGTTCCGTTCACTGCGGCTGTAAAGTCCTTGGGGGCATTAAGCTTTTCTGCGGCATAAGCCACTGTGGAAAGGCTGAGCCCGGTCTTAGGGGGAACTATTGGCATTGTGCCCAGCATTGCTGCTGCAAGAATTATGGCAGGTATTCTTTTTATTTTCATTATCAGCGCTCCTATAGTTTATTATATGGTAATTATACATCTTTTTATAGCAAAAGTAAATAGCTTTTTTCGTAATGCGGGATATCTTTTTGTGCAGTATGGCTTCTGCATTGTTAAAAAGTTGTTCGTTATATTTATAAATCTGAGCTATAATATAATTATACTACAGCAATCCACAAAAATATCTATGTGGCTTTATGCAAAACCGAAAGGCAGATAATATGAAAGAGATAAAACAGGAATTTCTTACGGGAGAGCGGGCATTGTTTCAGGGACATGACCTGCGCATAACCGATACTATATTTGATGACGGCGAATCACCGCTGAAAGAGAGCAGGAACATAGAGCTGTACGGCAGTATGTTCAAGTGAAAATATCCTCTTTGGTACTCGGAAAACATCACCGTGAAAAATTGCACATGGTTCGAGATGGCACGGGCAGGCGTGTGGTACACCGGAAATATGACCGTTACCGACCTGACCCTTTACGACAATTATTCCTTTGACGGTGCCAAAAATGTGGAGGTACATAACTCCGGACTTCTTTCCAATTTTGGTTTATATTTGTTTATGATCTTACCAATGATTTGCTCTCCCACTTTCCGCCCTTATATCTGAGCAGACTTACTGCCGCTGTGACAAACCATGTACAGCAGGTGGTGAGCCATATTCCCCAGTGACCTATCACGGGGATAGCCGTCAGCACCAGTGACAGTCCTATTCGGCAGATGACTTCCGCTGTGCCGTTCACAAGTGCATAGCCTGTGTCGCCTGCGCCGTTCAGAAAGCCTCGGACGGTATGTATTATTCCCAGCGCCCAGTAGAAGCAGGCAGTCATCACTATTGCTTTTGATGCAATGCTGATAACGTCCGTGCCCTTTACGAAAAAGCCTGTGATATTTCTTCCGAACAGTATGAATATTACCAGCACCGCAAAGGCGAATACGGTCGATATCTTCACTGCCGCTTTAAGTCCGTTCCGTGCTCTGTCCTCCTTGCCTGCGCCGATGTTCTGTCCTGTAAAGGTGGAAACGGCGGCGTTCAGCGATGAAAAGGGCTGCTGGACGAACTGTTCTATTCTCATGGAAACGGTATATGCCGCCATGACGGTCTCGCCGAAGCCGTTTGTTACTCTCTGAAGCGCCACCATGGAAACGGATATAAGTCCGTTCTGGGCAGCTATGGGCAGACCCGCTTTTATGCACTGCAACATCATCTTTTTATCCGCACGCATATCCTCATGGGAAAGGTGCAGGCTGCTGTTGCATTTGAAGCAGAATATTATGCACACCACTGCCGAAAGTCCCTGTGCAAGCACTGTGGCAAATGCCGCTCCGCCTGCGCCAAGATTCAGGACTACCACGAAAAACAGATCCAGCAGGACGTTGAGTATGCTTGCCGCACCCAAAAATATCAGCGGCGTCTTTGAGTCGCCCAGGGCACGCATTACCGCATTTATCCAGTTATATGCCGCTACGGCAACCGTTCCGCCGCAGGCTATGCGCATATAAAGCGCAGACGTGCCTATAAGCTCATCGGGGACGTTCAGCAGCCTCAGCACAGGCTCTGCCAGCAGCACGGAAATTATGCTTACCGCTATGCCGAATATGGCAGTTACCACTGCCGAGCTGAAAATGGCGCTTTTCATGCGCTTATGGTCGCCCATGCCGAAAAGCTGTGCGATTATTACGCCTGCGCCTATGGAAAGACCAATGCAGAGGGTGTAGAAAAGGTATGTTATTGAGCCTGTTGCGCCCACTGCCGCCAGTGCGCTGTCTCCCAAAAAGGTTCCCACTATTACCGTGTCAACTATGTTATAGGTCTGCTGGAGCAGATTGCCGCCCAGCAGGGGCAGGGCAAATCTTACGATGTGCCCCGCTTCGCTGCCCTCGGTCATATTTCTTGATGTATCCATATTACTTCTTCTTTTTCTTTACTGTTACTGCTATTGCGGCTGCAGCAGCGGCAGCTGCTGCAGCAATTCCCCCTGCAACGCCTGCCACAGCCGCAGGGGATATCTTTTTGCTGCCTGCATTTTCTGCGGTGGTTTCATCGGTTGCCGATGTCTCGGTCTCTTCGGGTATCTCCTCCACAGGTTCTTTCTCGGGGAGAAGCACTTCGCCGCCGATGACCTCCATGCCGTCAACGCTGTAGTCGCCCATGGCAACGGTTATCTTTGCAGTGTGATGAGTGTTTTCCAGACCGCTGCAAAGGTATGATGTTCCTCTGGAGCCTGTTTTGTAAACACCCTTTATCTCAGCCTCGCCGCCGTCTATGGAAACGGAGAGGACTGTCCCGCCGCCTGTTTCGCCTGTAAGTGCAAAGCCTGTGCCGTCAAAGCTTACGGTAAGAACGGAATCGACCTTGCCCTTGGAAATGGTTCGCTTGTAGTTCTTGAAGCTGCTCATGGTGTTGTGCTCCCACTCGCCCTCATACTCAAAGCAGGCATCGGTGTTGTCATAGCGGGTGATGTATGTGTTGTCGCCCACAGGCTCGATTGTCAGGTCGCCAAAGCGGTTCTTGTTGTATGAGCTGTAAAGTGCTGCCCTGCCTGCGCCGATAAGTGCGTCGGAGCTGTCATATTCCGTTACCTGTGCGCCGTCGATATATGCACGGATAACCACGCCCTCAGCTTCGATCTTCAGGCTGTGGGAAGCGGAGCCGTCAAAGCCCTCGATCTTGCCCGAAGCCCTGTCGGTGTTGTCTGACTTGAGCTTCCAGCTGCCGTCCTCATAAAGCTGGAGCCAGTAGCCGCTGTATGCGTTGCAGGCAAGAGTGTATCTGAGACCTGCGCCCACGTAGTTTGCGGACTTATCCTCCGCAGGGTCAAAGGAAACATTCACAGCCACGCTGTAGTTGTACCATCTGTCATCGCCCAGAGTGGTAACAGGGTCGGGAGTCCAGCCCCAGTCCTTTGCTCTGATATCCTGAGTTATCTGCTGAACGAGATAGTTTCCGCTGTCGGATACCTCTACCTCAAATGCGCCGCCCTCGTCGGTGGTGTATCTGGGAGCATAGCCTCTTGATGAGAGGTAGTCCTCGGGATAGTCTGCATACTCAAAGTCATCGGAATATGGGAGACTGAGCAGAGTTTTTTCGGAAGTATCCATATTAACATACTCTGTTCTCTCGGGAGAAACTGTGGAAACGGTCACGATTGAATCGGGCTTTACGGAAACTGTATATGTGTATGCTCCGTCCTTTTCCACGGGAGTTATATCGGCTATCTTTTTGAAATAGTTTTCATCATATTCGCCGCTTTCGGGACTGTCAGGGCCTCTTGTTTCCCACACGCTAACATCGGCGGAAGCCTTATCCAGTGCGGAAACGGTAAAGGTGTAGTCCATGGTCTCGGCGGTGGTGTTGGTGATGATCGTGCTGTAGTCGCCTGTTTCGGGGTCTGCGGCGGTCATGTAGCTGTAAACTGCATCAACGATTGCATGACCGTCACCGCCGGGCTTGCCGTCGCTGTAGCAGGCGCTGTCGATAAATGCCCAGCCCTTTTCGATAAACCGGGAGAAGTGCAGCGAAGTGTAAAAGCCGCTGTCCAGCAGATAATATCCGCTCCATGGATCGCAGGCGGTGATAAGCTGCTTCTGGCAGTAGCAGGCGCCGTCATAATAAGCGGATACCACGGGCTGATACTCATAGAGGGTCATTTTGCCGTTGGGGTACATTCCGATGATACGGTTTGCGATGTCAAGAGCTCCGTTTATGCCTGCAAGGCCTGAGCCGTCAAACCTGTATGCGCCCTGAGCATAGCCCATGGGGGAGCTTGCCTCGCTGAACCACAGCTCCTTGCCGTTATCCTCGGCGATCTTCTTTGCAACGTTTGTGGAGCTGCTGGTGTAGTGGCTTCCCACCACATCTACCGCATTCATAAGCT
The DNA here is from genome assembly GCF_025567215.1 of Huintestinicola butyrica. Taxonomy (NCBI): domain Bacteria; kingdom Bacillati; phylum Bacillota; class Clostridia; order Eubacteriales; family Oscillospiraceae; genus Huintestinicola; species Huintestinicola butyrica. The sequence goes on along the minus strand of NZ_JAOQKB010000004.1, from coordinate 43,784 downwards.
CCTCGTCCTGATACATTCTGTCAGCAAAGCCCCAGGTGCAGACCTCTTCTCCGCCGACTATCATTATCTTGGAGTAATCATAGGGGCAGTCTGTTTCGCTTTTCAGGTGTTCGGAAAGATATTTTACCCAGTCAAGGTCGGCAGCTCTTTCGTTCTGAACGGCGCTTACGTAATCAAACTTTATGCCGTAGGTCTCATAAGCTGCGTCAAGGGTCTCCTTGTACCACTTGTATCTTGCGGCGTAGGTGTCGTCAGCTTCGCTTATCCAGCGTGGCTCGCTCCACCATAGCATATCAAGGGTAAGGTCGGGATCTATCTGCTTTGCGTCCGCCGCCAGCTGATAGCCTGCGCCCCTTGTAACGTCAGCCTTTTCGTCAGCGCTGCGCATTACCGAGGGCTCTGTTCCCGATGATGAGTTTACATCGGAGCCCATTTCCAGCTTCAGGTGAGTTATACCGATGCCCTCCTTGCCGAACATATACTCCATTATCTGCCAATATGCTTCGGGATCTTCTGCCTTGTAGTCCAGCAGGAGACGGGAGGAGTTGTTGCCGCTGACCATTCCCGCACCTCTGTAGCGCATATTTTCCTTTAGATTTGCAGTAGTTCCGTCAATGATTATGTTGTTTCTATCCACAGTTTCTTCCTCCGCTTCGCAGACGGGCGCAGCAGTGAGCATAACTGCCGCAGCAGCTCCGCAGGCCGTGAGCCTTTTCATAATTTTCAAAGAAATTTCTCCCCTCATTATGAGCATTTATAAGATTATTATAATAAAATGCTTATTCATGAAAAAGAGAACCGTGCACAATTATCCTTTTCCTGTAAATAATTATAGCGCCTTTGTGCCTGTACGTCAATCTGAAATATTTTGCATATTATTACGATTTTAGCATCACATCAGTACCGTGCCCCTTGAACGCCTGTACTCTCTGGGGGAAACGCCCTCTATCCTGCGGAAAACTATGCTGAAATAGTTCCTGTCCTCATAGCCCACAGCTTTGCCGATGTCGCCTATCTCACGGTCGGTGTTCACGAGCAGGGACTTGGCTTCCGATATCCGCCGCCTTGCCAGATATTCCAGCGGCCGCATAGAGGTCTCCGCCCTGAACACACGGCAGAAGTGCTGGACGGACACTCCCGACAGTGCCGCAAGGGTTTCCGCACGGATATCCTCCGTATAATTGCTGTCGATGTACCTTACCGCCAGCGAGGATATGTCATTTCCCGACCGCTTTTCCTCATCACGGGAGAACATGGAGCTTCGCATGGCAAGGATATATTCATATAAAAGTGCGGAGGAATTTTCGCCGCCGTTTACGGGGTCAGCCGCAGCGGAAAATATCCTGCTGAATATCCTGCCGCATTTGTCCTCGTCAAAATGCTCGGAGTAGGCAAAGCCCTGAAAGCCCATGGCTTCCATAAGCTCGCCTGCGTGCTCACCTCGGAACACCAGCCAGTTTGTGACCCATTCTCCCGCAAGAGGGTGATATTCGTGGGGCTTTGCGGGGGCAATGTAGAATACCGAGCCTGCACGGAGTATGTATTTTTTGCCATCGACCGTAAGCACACCTGCCCCCGATGATGTGAACAAAAACTGGTGGGAGACAAGTCCCTTTTCCCTTGCCACACGGTACTCGGGGTCGGATATTCCTATGCCTGTAAGATAAAAGGGCAGCCTGTCCTGCCTGCCTATAACGGGATATACTGCCTGAGTCATATGATGCCTCCTTTTGCATTGCTTTTTTATATCAGTGCATCTTCTTCAAGTTCGGGAACGATAAAGCCTTCCCATTTGCGGTTATACTTGATACATTTGTCGATATTAGCAATAATTTCATCAATGCTCATCGGAAGAAATTCAGTTGCAAAATCATCATTAAAATGCTCTTGGTATTCTTTAAGTTTTTGAGCAAAGAGGTCATTCTGTTTTTTCTCCTCTTCCGAATGCTCATGAACAGGAAGATTATATATTTCATCAAGAATGCCCATTGTCAAATCATATCCTTTCTTAAATCATAGAAATAAATTCTTGATATATAGTATAATTATTGTACTATAATTGCTGTGAGCAGGCAAGATAAAAACAGCTGCTGCATTTCATAAAGTGCAGCAGCTGTTTTGTATTATCAGAATTTTATCTCCGTCACCGCACACTCTGTACTGCTGAGAACTGCGCTCAGCTTATCTGGCTGGTGAGTGCCTGCATACAGCGTAAAGCTGTCGGAAAAGCGCTTTCTTGTGCCGCTTTCATCTACCGAGGTGAACGCCCTTTCGGGAATGGAAACGGTCACGCTCCTGCTTTCGCCTGCCCTGAGCTTTATGCGCCCAGATGGTAAGACCCTTGTAAATATCTCTGTCGCCGTGCTTTGCGTACTGAGCGTATTTTGCTCGGGTCTCCTCGGAGGTTATCTCGCCTGCCTTTTCCACAAGCTTTGTGTCGAACATGGCGGCAAGTCCGATCGCCTGGGGGAACATGGTGGCTGTGCCTGAGCGGGCAAGTCCGTGAAGTCCCTCGTTCCACCAGTTATAGGCGGGAATGCCCAGCCTTTTTATCTCGGGAGCGTCGTATCTGAGCTGGCTTGCTTGCTCTTCAACGGTCATGGCATCTGTCAGCGCTTCCGCACGTTCCTGCACGCTGAGAGTTTCATCAAGATATTTTTCCATATTATCAACCTTTCGGAATATCGCTGGTATCTTACTGATATTATACATCATAAATCTTTGCTATTCAAGGCAATGTGATGCTTTGACGGTGAATATTCTGCGATTTTGCGCCTGATGAAATGAGCATTCGGGATTTTTTCAAAAAAGGTATTGCAATTTTTCATCGGGTGTGATATAATATTACAGTCACACGGAGACGTATCGAAGTGGTCATAACGGACATGACTCGAAATCATGATGCCCCCTGAGGGACGAGGGTTCGAATCCCTCCGTCTCCGCCAGAATAAACGGCTTGGATAAATAATCTGAGCCGTTTTGTTTTTGACTTGCCCGCACTCTGTAATTTTACCTATAAAGTAAAAAATCTCCCCCTCAATCGAGAAGCGGGAGATTTTTTTATACTAAGCACCAATTAAAAACTACACAAAAAATCAAGCATAATCTTGCATATATGGATTATGCGATGATTTTTTGTCTGTAGTTTTATTGGGGATTAGTATTATATTATCTCTATTCCAAAATGCGCCGACAGTTTATTTTCCTTTTCGGGAAGTACACGGTATTTGTCCGCCAGAGCAGGGCCGCAGGAATTTGAACCCACGCCTGCCATTCTGCTGTCGATGCAGATAACGGAGCTGCCGCTTTTTTCAAGCTCGTAGTTGTGGCGCTTCTGTGCCAGCTCCTCCTGGGTGTATTCGGAGGCATTAAAGGAGAAATCATTGTCGGAGGTAAACTTCACGCAGATATCGCCGTTGCTTACATTCACGTATCGGCAGCCGTAATGCGAGGAGTTTTCCTGAGGTCTTACATAGTCCTCAAACATATCTGCGATATTTGCGGAGAAATGACCCATATAGCTTGAAAGGTGCTTGTCAATATAGCTTTCATGTGGGCCGTATCCGAAGTAATCTACAGCTTCAAAGCTTCTCGGCATGAAAAGACGTATGCCGAAGCGTGGCAGATTTTCCACCTTGTTGGAAAATTCTGCGGTGCAGCTGATGTTCAGTTTGCAGCCGACAGAATATGTTACATTAAGCTTTGCAAATGGCTGATGAATGCTCCAGCCCATAGACTGGCTCACGGTGATGATAACTTCCGAGTCATTGCTTGTGACAGCCGTGTCATAGCATTTTACGGTGAAGTCGTTAAGGTGCGCCCTGTACCAGCTGCCCTTCATAACATCGTTGTCGGTGGGAGCACGGAAGAAATTGAACTGCATGGGCTTTTGGAGCAGCTCTGTTCCGTTGCGGCTGATGCTGTCAAAAACGGCGTGGCGCTTGTCAAAATGATATATCGTGCTGCCCGATGTTATTGTTATGTCAAGGGCGGTTTCTTTAAAAGAAGTGACACTGCTGCCGGTCATCTGCTTATCCGTGCCGCCGCATATTTTCAGCTGGTCAAAGCAAATTTCATAGCCCTTGGAGCAGAAAAGTGTATCTTCCTTTGCGGTGAAAATGAACCTGATATATGTCTCGTTCTCATATTCCTTTGCCGCATTCGGAATAATCACCTCGGTGCTGCCCATAGGCGGTATTGCAATATCTGCACAGCCTGTGGATAAAATTCCGCTGTCATCGGCTATCTCATATCGGCAGTCAAGGATATCGCCCGCATTTGCAAATTCAAGGGTGCTGTTAAAGATGAAATGTCCCTTTTCACTGCCTGCCAGAACTCTCACAGGGCGGTATGCCTGCTTTAGTTCAAGCAGACCCGTGTGAGGTGTGCGGTCGGGATAAACAAGGCCGTCCATGCAGAAATTGCTGTCGTTATGCTTTTCGCCGAAGTCGCCGCCGTAGCCGTATTTTACCCTGCCGTCAGCCACGCCCTGAGGAACGGTGTGGTCGCACCATTCCCACACAAAGCCGCCGCAGAACCGTGGGCTTGAATAAAATGCGTTGTGGTAATTCTCCAGGTCGCCTGGACCGTTGCCCATGGCGTGGCAGTATTCGCAGAGCACAAAGGGTCGGTGCTCGTCCTGCTTTTCAAGGAAGCCTGCCATTTCCTTGGTGTCCCAGTACATTCCCGATACCACGTCAAGGATATCGGTGGGCGTATCGTCCAGCCTGTGGGTGCTTTCGTAGTGGAGCAGCCTTGTTTCGTCCAGCGATTTTACCAGCCTGCCTGCCGCCAGCATATTTTCGCCCCAGCCGCTTTCATTTCCCAGTGACCAGAACACAACGCAGGGGCGGTTTATATCCCGCTTCACAAGAGCTTCCGCACGGTCGGTAATGGCTTTCTCGAACTGCTTGTCGCAGGCGATAAGGGCAATGCCGTTGTATGGCTCGGGAGCGTCCCACTTGAAATTGTTATAGACCTCCACGCAGCCGTGGGACTCCATATCCGCTTCGTCGATAAGGTAAAAGCCCATTTGGTCGCACAGCTGATAAAACAGGGGCGAGTTGGGATAATGTGAGGTTCTTACGGCGTTGATATTGTGCTTTTTCATCAAGATAAGGTCTGCCTTCATCTGAGATACCGAAGCATAATAGCCCGTGTCGGGATAGCTGTCGTGGCGGTTCACGCCCTTGAATTTTACAGCCTGACCGTTTACCTTGAACACGCCGTTCTCCACGGATATTCTCCTGAAGCCAACCTTTTCGCCTATGGTCTCCTCGCCTGCAAATACAGTCAGGTCATAAAGATATGGCTTTTCAGCCGACCACAGCTTTGGGGCTTGTATGTTGATAACAGTTTTTTCACCGTCAGTCGCACTGAAATTTGTTACAGTGTTTCCGTCTCTGTCGGTAAGGGTCGCCGTAACGTCACAGCCAAAGGGGGTAAATTCAAGCTTTGCGGAAGCATCATCGGAGAGAATGGTTTTCACGATATAGTTTTCAAGCCGAACTTTTGGTCGGGACAATACATAAACATCACGGAAAATTCCCGAAAGTCTTATCTTGTCCTGATCTTCAAGATAAGTGCCGTCGCACCATTTCAGCACCGCTGCGGTTATTTTGTTTTCGCCCTCACGGAGCAGGGGAGTAATATCAAATTCCGATGTGCTGTGGGACACCTGGGAATAGCCTGCAAATTCGCCGTTTATGTACAGATATACGCAGCTGTCTATGCCCTCGAAAACAAGTATCCTGTCGTTTCCGTCGGGGGAATAGTTATAGCTCCTCTGATAGATGCCCACGGGGATATCATCGGGCACATACGGCGGGTCATAGGGGATAGGGTAGCAGACGTTTGTGTACTGGGGCTTGTCATAGCCGTGAAGCTGCCAGTTTGAGGGCACGGGTATTTTTTTATCAAACCCCGATGATATAAAATCGTCCTCTATATCAATAATGCTGCCGTAAAATTTAAAATCCCAGTCGCCGTTCAAAAGCTCAAATCGGGTTGAGTTTTCTCTGCTTTCAAACGGGTCTTGTCCTTTTGAAAAGGGGATAAAATAGCAGTGCTTATCAAGGGTGCCGATGTGAAGAGCTTCCGTATTTTCATGGTATATCATTTTGCTTTTGGGTGATCCCACGGAAGATATTTTTGAAATGTCCATAGCCGACCTCCTGTAATTTCATATTCGTTGAATGTATTGTAACACCTATTGACAGGCAAGTCAATAGATGATATTATGAATTTATAACAATATGAATATGGAGAGTGATTTTTTGTTCTTCTGTGACTATCCTATCATACGCAGTGAAAAACAGCTGCCTGTTTATCTTGTGAATATGGGTCAGCAGCATTGCCAGGATCATATTATCCGTCCCGAGGGATATCCACATCATCAGATACTTTACTGCACAAAGGGCAGCGGAACGCTTATATGCGACGGGCGAAAAACTCACATTCCGCCCAATACCGCTGTATTCATGCCTGCAAACTATCCCCATGAATATTACGCCGAGGAAGATGTGTGGGATATCCACTGGATAGTGCCGTCGGGCTATGGCATTGACGATATGCTCAGGCAGTTCGGACTTGCCGAGCCGAGGGTGTGCAGCCTTGGAAATGTTAAAATGCTGGAGCATATTTTCAGGAAAATGCACGATGCCATAAGAGCGGACAGCCTTTTCGGCAATTACAGGGCATCGGGCTATTTGTACGATTTTCTTATCGAGTTTTACCGCCTTATCTCCGCAGAGGATACCTCTCTTTCCGTGTCTCCTGCGCTGATGAAAGCGGTGGATCACATCAATTACAATTATGCGTCGCCCATAACCATGGACGACCTTTGCGGCGCAGCGGGAGTATCAAAGCAGCATTTGTGCCTGCTTTTCAGGAACACGCTGAATATGCGCCCCATGGAATATGCGGCAAAGCGGCGTATCCAGGAGGCCAAGGCGCTGCTTATGGGCACGGACAAAAGCATTGAAGAGATATCTGAGGAAGTGGGCTTTGGGTCGGAAAGTTATTTCTGCAAGCTTTTCAAACGCTACGAGGGAATGACGCCCACGGATTTCAGAAACGCATAAAATATAACTATACCCTTGATTTTTGCCTGTACTGTGTGGTAAAATAATTACGGTGATAAACTTTGATAATACGAAACGATATGGAACTGGCGGCGGCAAAACAGCTGAGCCTTGATTTCAGCTGCACCCCACAGGACTTTTTTAAAAATGAAAACACTGTCACTGTGCCTGCGATTCGCAGGGGCAGGCGTGTATTTTCCGATGAGCCGCCTTTTTTTCGTGCGGCTACCATGGGCATGGGCGCTGTTATATGCGCAAGCGCCGATATTGCCGAATACACAAGGGCGCTGGCTAAAAACACAGCGGGAACGGAGATATTCACCGCTTCCGTAATGTCGGCGCTGAACCGTGAGCTTTTCAGTCACGGCTGCTGCATCGGGCTGCTCAATCAGTATTATGTCCCTGCGGTGCCCTACCGTCCTGCGGTAAGGAGCGAGGGCTTTACTCTTAGGGTGTTCGACGAGAATAACATTGCCGAGCTTTTTGAATACAAGGGCTTTGACAATGCCCTGCTGTACCGCACCGAGGGGGAGCGGCGTGATATCATTGCCGTCTGCGCCTTTAACGGCAGGAGCATCATGGGCATGGCGGGGGCATCATCGGACAGCCCCACCATGGCGCAGATAGGCATTGACGTTCTGCCCGAGTTCCGTGGAATGGGCGTGGGAGCGGCTCTTGTTGCTTCCTGCACCGCCGAGGTGCTGAGGAGCGGATATGTGCCATACTACGGCACATGGAGCGGAAATATCATTTCCCAGCGCATTGCCGCAAAGTGCGGCTATCGCCCCGCATGGTGCGAGATGACTTCGACTGAATTATAAGATTGGCATAATTTCTCCGCAGGCTATTTTCTCCCCCGAATTGCCCGAGGGCTGGGTGTGCAGGTCGTCAAAATTCCTGTGAATGATTATTGTGTGCCCGATAACGTCCTCCGAGGTAAAGCGTGTGGTGATGAAAGCAAAATATGCCGTGCCGTTATCGGCAAAAAGCGGCGGCATATCGCCCTTGTGGCAGGGGTGAAGACAGCCGTTGGGGTTGTAATGCCCCTTGACATCTGCAAAGGGGTCTTCCGCATTGCCTGTGCAGGTCATGCCCTCGTGAATGTGCATTGCGAAAACGCCGCACCGGCACTCGCCCTCCGACTTGGGCAGCCCGTAAACCGAGACAGATACCATTGTCCCAAGCTCCGTGGGAACGAACACCGCAAGCCCTCTGATATCTGGATATTTCTCCGAGCCTGTTATCACTGCGCTTGCTGCCTGATAAGAAGTGTTATACATAAAAAATCGCCTCCTGTTGCCATAAATATGCAGCAGGGGGCGATTTTATTATTACATTGAAATTTACTGATTAAGTCTGAAATGAACAGGTATGCCGTTTCTGTACTCGGTCTGTACCTCGCCCTGGATAAGGGGTAGGAAGTAGTTGAGAGCGTCGGTGGTAACATCGCTCTTGTCGGCGGATATCCAGTTTGCGGGGAAATATTTTTCCTTGTTTGCGGTTTCGCTTACGTCAAAGGAAACTATCTCGATGCGGTAAGGCTCGCTGCTTATCCTGCGGAAGCCCATCATTCTGCCGCTGTTGCCGTTAAGGGCACATTCCACAGCGGCTGCACCTATCTGCTCGGCTTCGTTCAGGTCGGTAAGGGAGGCAATGTGTGCGCTGCATCTCTGCATAACGTTCAGCTCAATGGAACGTACCTTGCAGCCGAAACGCTCTGCGCAGCGGTGCTCAAGATACTTGGCAACGCCCGAATTGTCCGTATGACCGAATGCGTCCGCACCTGTTTTCACATACTGTCTTTCATTGGGCACGATGCCCTCGGAAACGGCGATGATAACAGCCCTGTAGCGCTTCATCATTCTGCCCACATCAGCGAGAAATTCTTCCATATCAAAGCCGTTGGGAAAGGCTTCGGGAACGTAGATAAGGTGGGGAGCAGGCTCTCCGTTGGCTCTGAGTACGCAGGAGGAAGCGGTGAGCCAGCCTGCGTTTCTGCCCATTATCTCAACGATGGTGATGGACTGGATACTGTAAACACGGCTGTCACGGATTATCTCCTGGAGAGTGGTGGCAACGTACTTTGCGGCGGAGCCGAAGCCGGGGGTATGGTCTGTTCCGGGCAGGTCATTGTCGATGGTCTTGGGCACGCCGATTATCTTTACGTCGCAGCCCACTGCCTTGCAGTAGCGGTCAAGCTTTAAAACGGTGTCCATGGAGTCATTGCCGCCGATATAGAAAAATGCCTTTATGTCATATTCCTTGAAGGTCTCGATGATCTTCATATATTCGGCTTCGGTCTTGCTGTCCTTGGGGTCATATTCAGCCAGCTTATAGCGGCATGAGCCGAGGACTGTGGAGGGGGTCTTTTTCATAAGCTCCACATCATAATCAGATGTAAGTATGCTGTCGAGAGGAACAAGGTCGCCGTTTATCATTCCCTCGATACCGTTGATGGAGCCGTATATCCTGCCTATTTCGGGACATTGTGCCGCTCTTCTGAAAACGCCTGCCAATGAAGCGTTGATAGCAGCTGTGGGACCGCCTGACTGTGCTGCTGCTATATTGAATTTACCGCTGTCCGATAACATAAAAAAACCATCCTTTTCAAATTTATCCGACGTTGTCGCAATATTTGCTATAATTATTTTATCACATACCCGTCTTATAATGCTATATGCAGACTGAACGATATTTTTTGTTGATATTGCCGAAAAGTGGTTGTTTTTCACAGAAAAATTAGTGAAAACCATTACATTTTTCTGCGCTGCTTTAATACTAATCTTTAATCGTTCTATAGGTTGATTGAGGATTAGTATAAATCAATTTGTGCTCTGTGACATAAAAAGGCTGCCGAAATTGCTTCGGCAGCCGTGATCTGTAATATCAATAATATTTGCCTTTATTCTTCTTTATCATCATGATAATGATAACTATAGCCGCAGCTGCAACTACAACAACTACCACGATTATGATAATGATGGGAGCTATGCTGTCGCCATTGGGTGCGTTTGCTGCGATCTCTGCCGCATTGGGTCGGGTAAGCTCGGTAGCGGAGGTCTCCTCTGCTGTGGTCTCCTTGACAGTGGTTTCGGCAGCTGTGGTTGCCTCTGTCTCGGTAGTTTCCTCAGTTTCGGCCTCGGTCTCTTCCTCGACTGCAGCTTCTTCGATCTCAGCCTCGTCCTCTTCCTGAGTTTCGGCTTCGGCCTCAGCTTCGGTTGCTTCCTCAGTCTCAGCCTCGGTTTCTTCCTCGGTCTGAGCTTCTGTTTCAGCCTCGGCAGCAGTCTCCTCAGTCTGAACGGGAGCGGTGATATTGCAGTTTGTTACCTTCATGCCTGTAACGGTAAGGTTTACGCCTGTATCGCCCACGCAAATGGCATAAACGGTGTCGAAATTATCCGAGCCGTATGATGCTGCAATATCGCTGAATGAGAACTTTGCCTCAGTGTCGGTGTACTCATATGGAGCTATCTTGTTCCAGTCCTTGGTAACATCGGGGTTAGGCTTTACTGGACCGTCGCCCCATGTCTGCCAGATAAGCTCAACGGGAGATCCGTTTGCTTCGCCCGTGTATGTATAATCAACGATGACTTCAGAATCGGAGGTCATCCACATGGGGTTGAAGTTCTCGCTGTACTCCTCGTTTCCCAAAGCGGTGTAGCAGATAAAGGACTGACCCCATTTTCCGCCTGATTCGGAAGCGCCCGAAACATCAAACGTATAATCTTCCGCATAAGCGGTGGCAGCCAGTATTGCGCAGGAGAGGATACCCACTGCGGCAGCGGACATTGTCTTGAAAAGTTTCTTCATTTTTAAATATTCCTTTCCTAAAATATATACATACATATTTTAGTACATTTGTGAGAAAAAGTCAACAGCTTTTTATGCGATTTGAAAAATGACATTGTAAAGTGCTGGATTTTATCCGCAGATAAATTCGTTGAGACCCGTAAAAAGGGTATATGCCACTTGCCGCTGATAGTCACGGTCGGTGAGCTTTGCGGCCTCGTCGGGATTGGAAAGAAAGCCGCATTCAGCCATTACGGCGGGATTATTGCAGTAATAGCACAGGTAAAGCTCCTTGCCGCACAGCTTTGTTTCTCGCATATTGTCGGGCTGGAGATTTTTCACGAAAAGATTTTGCAGTATTGAAGCAAACCTCTCGCTGTCGGCATTGGCAGGGGAGTAGAACATCTGTGCGCCGCTGTATTTTGGGTCGGTGTAGGTGTTCTGGTGGACGGAAAGGCAGACTGCGTTGGGAAATTTGTTGAAAAGCTCCAGCCTGTTTTCCATGTCCGAGACCTTCTGGTTGCGTATGCCCGTGGTGCCGCTGTCGTGAATGGAAATGTCCCTGTCACGGGTGACGGCGGTGTCAAAGCCGTAAAGGCGGCACATATCACGCACCGACAGCATTATGCTCAGGTTGATGCCCTTTTCGGTCACGCCGTCGGCAGTGGAGCAGCCTCCGTCCATGCCGCCGTGGCCGCTGTCAAGGACGATGACCCTGGCGTTGGGGTCGCTTTCGGCGGTGTTGGTGTAAACGGCGCTGTCTATCTGCCCCATGGCGTAGTGTATCATCGCCGCAGACGCCATTACCGCAAGGGCGGAGAATATTGCTGTTCTGTACTTTCTCAGTTTTATCTTCATAAAAAAGCCCTGTCCTTTCATTTTGAATTGTTCTGATTCAATTCATATGAAAGAACAGGGTGGATTATGTTATTGATAGGGATTTTTGCATATATCTTTCGGCAAGACTTAAAGCCGATCATCTGTCATTTGTTTTTCTTGCCGTAAAGCAGCAGTGACTTTACATCAATATCACGGATAGTACATTCATAGGTGACGATTATAACTGCGGGAGCGATGAGAACCAGCACAAGGAGACCGAAAAGTCCGCCCCAGCTGAGAGCGTCAATAGTCCTGCCCGAGGTGAACAGGTCTATCCATGCGAGGCTCTGCATATTCGCCCAGATATAGTAGTTGAACACGTCTCCGATAACGCCCAGCTTTGACAGCAGCAGGACTATCCACATCACATACTGGGGCAGGGGAGCGGTGAGGGCCATTTTCAGGCTCATTTTCTTATCTTGCTGCCAACCGTGATATTTTACCAGATTTCTGTCACGGACAGCGGTGTTGTAGGTGAAGTTGAAATAAAGTCCGTTTGCGATAAGCACCGAGGCAATGGCGGTGAACAGCTTCATCACCATGAATTTTGTCATAAAGATTATCATGCACAGATTGAATATCGCACAAATGAACTCGCCTGCCAGCCACCAGAGCATTCCCTTTGCGGCTCTTTTGGCGAATTTTTCCTGAGTATCAGCAACCATGTTCGGGTAATTCCTTTCGATCAGCGTGTATCATACAATATTAGTATTATACATCACACAGTCCATGATTTCAAGACCTTTTATGTGATGATACGGGGAAATTTTCATTTGTGACCCTGAATGTCGAAATGTTTTTATTGACAAATTCAGCTGCCCTGTGATATGATTTGATTGTCTCACAGTGAGACGCAAAACGCCTGCCGCCACAGCTTTTGGATCCGTTTCATCAGCCGGGGCGGCTTGATTTTTATGTCTTGACATTTGTTAAGGAAATGTTATATAATATATCCGAGGTGTGATTTTGTGCTTGGATTTTATCTTGCTCTTCTGGACACTGCGGAGGACAAAAGCAGATTTGAAGAGCTTTATCTCACATACCGTCAGGATATGTACAAGACAGCGTTTGCTATCCTGCGAAGTCCTCAGTCAGCGGAGGACGCTGTACACGAAGCATTTATGATCGTTATCGGAAAATTAAATAAAATTTCAGAAATAAACTGTCCCCAAACCCGTGCTTATCTGATTATTATAGTAAAGAACCTTGCACTTAAAATGTACAACGAAAGTAAAAAAGTTATCATTGAAAATATTGATGAGACTGAGATATCTGACGGCACCGATCTTGAAGCCGATATTGTTTCAAAGCTCAGTGCGGAAGAGCTTAAAGAGCTGCTTTTAAAGCTGCCCGAGCAGTATTATCAGGTGCTTTTTCTGGAAATGTACATGGAGCTGAGCATATCCGAGACTGCGGAAAGTCTTGGAATAAGCTATGATAATGCCAAAAAGCGTTTGCAGCGTGCAAAAAGGTGCTTTGTTAAAATGATAAAGGAGCATTACGGCAGTGGATACACAACTTAAAAAAGCCTTTGAGGAAACGCTGGAAGCCCGCATAATCAGCACTGTGCCGGATATGCCCGATCATCGGTTCTCACCGCAGTTTGAGCGAAAGATGAAACGGCTTGCGAGCGGAGGTGCGCCAAAAAAGCTTACGGTAAGGCGGCTTTTTATATGCGTGACGGCGGCAATTATCGCAGCGGCGCTGGCGGCATCGTCCGTAAGTGCTGTGCGTGACTTTTTCAAAAGATTTTTCACTGAGCCTTTCAGCACCCACACTGCCGTTCAGTCAGCCGATACCGCAGAGGCTCCCGAGACTATTGAGGCGATTTATACTATTGATGTGCCTGAGGGGTTTGAGACAACATTTGAAGAACAGGTGTATGAATACACACAGTTCATAACATATGAATATGAAAAGGACGATAAGTATATCATTTTCTCACAGTATTCAAAAAAATCATTCAATGTTATGGTCGATACCGAAAATCAGGTTATGGAGTATATTACGGTAAATGGCAAGGAGGGGTATATTATTCGGCTTGATGATGATTCGTACTATATTTCATGGGATAACGGTGACTATATATTCGATATCGAGGGTAATATTGGTAAAAATCAACTAATTGAAATTGCTGAAACTGTGAAAAAAGCAGAATAAAAAATATTTTGTCGATTTTGTGTCCCCAAGCTTCCCGGTAAAAGATTAAATTAACAGATGGATATAATTCATCTTAATATATTATGAGAGGAGGGGCACACATGAAAAGACGTATATCGGCATTTATGCTTATCATCGCTATATTGTCAACACTTTGCGGAGTGACGGTTTGTGCGGTTGAACCAAGGTATTCCTATACAACCACTGCAACAAGTACACTATATATTTCATCAAATACAGCGTACTGCAAGAGCAAGGCGAGAGGAAAAACCACTGCAACCAAAATAGAAGCTGTTCAGTATCTGGAAAAGAAAAGCGGCAGTAAATGGTATGTAGTGACTGACGGCACATGGACTGATTCGGTGAATGATAGCCTGCTGATTGTCAGCAACAACAAAAGCGGACTTACCAGCGGTACATACCGTGTGAGAACTGTGTTTACAGTTTACAGCGGCAGCAATAGCGAAGAAGTTACTGCGATCAGTACAGAGGTAACGATTTGACGCAAATTTTTTTCCAAGGCAGACCGAGACAGATGCGAAGTGTGTCTGTTTCGGGTTTGCTCCCTGATTTAAGCACATTAAACGAACATAAGCATAGGGGGATATTACAATGATTCAAGAAATTGCGTTTTACAACAGTACATCTTGAATAGCAGAATATAGTTTTCCTCCGATATTTTGAAAGGAACGTTAAAATGAAAACATTAAACCGTGTGAAGAGCATTATAATGGCATTAGCTGTAGCTGTATCAATTTCTACAAGTTTAAATGTGTCTGCTGAGAGTGAATACGCTAATATTGAACCTATTTCTTACACTGATACTGAAAGCCGATTAGCTGCAAGCAATGTATGGCATACATTACCAAATTTTCCGCAGATGAAACAAAAAGGTAAATATGATTGCTGGAAAACCTGCATTCAGTCTGTGATTTCTTTCAGGTATGGCTATATTCCAACAAACAATAGCTTTGTACAGGCAGGAGCTGAGTATTTTAATACAACAGGAAGACAGCCGTTTTATGCTGAAGGGCTTTCTGACGCAAATCCTAATCCCAATGTTATGGATGTCCCATTAAATCACGAAGCACTTCCGTTTATGATTGGATATTTCCATGGATTTCCTTTGGGCGGAGTATATAATAGCAGATTAACAAACGCTCAAATAAAGGAACAGATTGATAAACGAATGCCCGTTATTATAACTTTGTATAAGAATGACGGTAACGTTGTCGGACAACATGATGTTGTTCTTATGGGTTATTCTACATCTTCGGCAAATCCAAATCAGATGACTAAGATTGCAATTATGGATCCAACTACAGGATCAATATGCACTGCTTCACTTCCGACTTCAGGCGGTGATGTAACATTTATTGCTAATGGCTCAGGCGAAACACATACATATGTTTGGAGTAAGTCTATTGTTTTATAACATATAAAGGAGACTAACTATGAAAAAGCTTATTTGTTTGTTGGCATTTGTATCGGCAGTGTGCCTGTCGGCATTTGCATTATCAGCATCTGTGTATGCGGACAATGATAATTTCACGGAAAAGTACATTGAAAAGTATCTGTCCGAGAACAGAGCGGATATAACATCGAAAATATCCGATAAGCTGGACGAGGTAAACGAAAATTCCGTAAACACAGTTTCGGGTACTATTGACATCAGAGAGCCTTTTACAATGCCCATATACCGCTGCTATTATGATGATGTTAAAATGAGCTCGGGTGATGAGATGTACTCGGTGATATCCTGTGAAGATCAGGCACTGGGTCTGCTGAAATTTACCCGCAGCATTACGGAAACGCCCGACGGCAGAGATGAGGAAAAGGTATATACTGATTTCTACTACCTGTCCGAAAGCAGCTGCCGTTCGCTTTCAGACGGTATATCTTTCTTTTACCTTTCAAGAGAGGGGACAGATGCAATAAATGATTTGGACGGAGGAGTAAGCACCACAGGAATATTTTCTGCTGCAAAATGCGGAAAGGCAGCGGGAGTATATTACAGCTGCGATGACATATATTCCGAAGAGGTGCGGAACGAATACGAAAACTATATCGGTCTTTCAGGCATAACACCGGATTATAAATTGCTTTCGGATAAAAACAATACACTCACAAACTGCGGCAGCATGATGTCTTTTGACTATAAAATCAAGGACACTGCAATGAAGCTTGGAAAAGATCAGCTTTACCGTATTCGCAGCAAGACAGGTGAGTATCTGACAGTAAGGTCGGGAAAGTTCTGTATGTCCGAGCTTTCAGACAGTGAGTCACAGTATTTTACAATAATAAAGAATGGCAAGGGCGGATATACCATTTCGCCTGCGGGAGAGAAAAGCTCGCTGTCATGCCGCAGCGGAAACAGCATTGAAATAAACACGTCATACTACGGCGAATATTGCTCCGTTATCGGTGTAAGAAGCGGTGACAGATTTATTGTTCTGACAATAAACAAGCAGGGCAAGCTTGTTTTTGCGAAATATCATTCCGATAAATATGATTATTACACTCAGGACTGGTATTTTGAGGCAGTGTGAGCATAGCAAAACCTATCAGATAACAGGAGCAAAAAAATGAAAAAGTCTATCGGATATACCATCATCGCAGCCGCACTTCTGCTTGCCGCCTGTGGGAGCGGGACAGATGAACAGGTAGTAAGCTGTTCAGCCGAAAGTGCATTGACCGAAAGTATCTCCGTTACAGATACGGTCAGTGAAACTTCCTCAGACTATGACAATGCCATAGAGCAGGAATATGACGGGCGCATCACGCAGCTTATGGACGCCTTTGCCCAAAAGGACAAGGAAACATTGCGAATGCTTTGCTCTGCGGACAGTGCCTCGGCGTTTGATTTTATTGACGGAGTTGATATTTCGGGGTACAGCATTATTTCATCGGAGCTGAATAAAGGCTCCAACCCCTCGGATTTTTCAAAGACCTATCATATCAGCGTTAATGTGACCGAAAGCGATGACGGGCGCTTTGAAAAAGGTGAAAATCTTTGGACGGTGACTGCTCTTGACCCTCTTGGAGAATACTCCCTTTTCGGAGCGCTTTCCATGAATGGAGAGGAACGGGAAAGTATCCGCTTGCTTGAGAGAAACGGCAATGTTTCCGATAAGGTGCGGTTCTGCTATGAGTGCATGGTGGAGCTGGAGCCTTACATAAGATATTCCGAGCCGATTGCAAAGGACGATGCCTTTTACAGCTCCCTTGCAAGATTTCTTGGCAAGTTTACCGAGTACAGTGCGGATAATTTCAACCATGCCGCTCAGAAATATTTTGGCATAGACGCAGGCTTTGATGATGATAATATACAACCGCTGTGGATTGGCGCTTATGAAAAGGAGGCTGTTGCGTATGAAGATGAAAACGAAGTCATCATTGATTTTTATGCCGATGCACTTTTGCTGACAAAAGCCTGCACTGTTAAATTCACCCTTGATGATACTGACGGATATATCCGCCTTGACGGCACGGAAGTGACATATGATTCGGGACTGAAAATAGCATCATATACTACATAAATTTCAGAAAGCAGGTGACAGATGAGCGGGACTGCCTTAAAAATAATCGCTCTCATACTTATGACAGCTGACCACATCGGGGCATATATTCCCAATATGCCCCTGTGGCTCAGGTGGATAGGTCGGCTGTCCTCTCCTCTGTTTTTCTTCTGCGCTGCAGAGGGAGCGGTGCATACAAGCAATAGGCGCAGATATCTTAAAAGGCTGTGGCAGGCAAGCGCTGTCATGGTGCTGACGGAAGCTGTTCTTGATCCGCTGATGTCCATGTATTTCAAGCTCCGTATAGGCAGGTTCGACAATAACATTTTTCTGTCATTATTCCAGGGCGTGCTTATAATATCTATGCTTGAAAACACAAAAAACGACAGTCGGAAAAGGAAAAAATATCTTCTGGGATACGGGGGATATCAGCTTGCAATGGCTGTGCTGTCCTATGCTGCCGATGTGGCTGACCCCATTGCAGCGACAGGGATAGAAATTCATCTTATCCCGCTGCTGAGTGACTGGCAGAGGATAGTTTTTACACTGCTCGGCTCACTGTGGCACAGTGAGGGACCTGCCGTACTTACCGCTTCCATAGTCCTTTTCTATTTTTGCCGTGAAAACAAAAAGCGGCTGGCGGTGTGGTATTCGGCTTACTGCGGACTGTATTTCCTGATATTCGTGCCGCAGATGGGAATACATTTCTTTAATTTCCTGCAAAGGTGCGGAATGTCTCAAGACCTTGTTTATGTGCTTTCCATGCCTGTGAATGCACTGGGCATACCAACTATGAGGATAGATACGGCGAGGAGCTTTGCCGACTCTCTGCTTAGGATAAACTTTCAGTGGATGATGATATTTTCTCTCCCGCTCCTTCTGAGTTACAACGGGAAAAAGGGAAAAGATCTTGGCAGGTTTTTCTATGTGTATTATCCCGTTCATCTTATTATACTGCACATTATCGGGGCACTGCTTCAGTCATAAGCTTATTCGGAGGACAGCATGAAAAGTAAAATAACGAAAATAATCTTTTGGATTTATAATATAATAATGCTCCTGTTCTATTTCAGGATACTGCCCAAGCCGGTAAATCTGGCAATGTCAAGAGAGCTGGTGCGTGATATGTGTGCTGGCGGCTGGCAGGTCTATAATCTTGTTCCGTTCAGCTCCTACAGCAGCTTTGTGATAGACCCCACAGGGAGTATCATGCGTATTATATGGCATATAGCTATGTTTGCGATGCTTGCATTCCTGCTTTCGGCAGCCTTTGAAGATATGCCGATGAAAAAGCGATGTGCACTGCTTTTGGTATATGCGCTTCTGCCTGAGGTTGTGCAGTTTGTGCTTTCCATAGGACTTTTTGACATTGATTCGGTGATACAGAATATTTTCGGTGCGGCTTTGGAACTGCTGGCAGCGTGGGCTTTTGGAAGATTTTTCGGCAGGAGAAAAGCTCAGGTTTGATGTACACAAGTACCTGATATTCGGAAGGAATGAGACATATGCAATGGACTAAACACAAGAGCATTACAGCTGTTTTTGCAATATCGGCTGCTGCCGCTGCGGCGTGGTTTGCGTTTGTATCTTTTGACAGGGCGGGGGCTTTCGATGAAAAGCCCGAAAGCGGCTGGATACATGAGGAGTGCGATTATACCGATTATTACTTTAATCAGCACCTGAATGACGGCGGCGTATGCACACATGACCTGAGCTATACGGAGCCTGCCATACCTGTGGGCAGCTATTATCCCGACGGTGATGCTTCGGCGGATCATTATATGGAGGTCTCGTTCGAGGACGGAAAGTATTACATGACATACAAAAGTCCCGACGGCAGCCTTTACGGCGATGAAGCATCGGAATATTACGGAAAAAAGCAGTTTATCGTTCATACCATTCATTCAAACGACAGTGTGGTCATATGCACTCAGTGGCATGACAGGACATCAGCTGATGATGATGGATTTTCTGAGGGACTGTGGCCGGGCGAAAAGATCATTGTGGACGGCACTCTCAAAGGCGTTGTTTTTAACGATGACGGCTCAGTCGATATCCAGCCCTATGATCTGGGCGCAGGATATAATCAGTCAGATGTTCGGAATGGGATATATATGAAAATGGCTGAAAGCAGATGATGTTTTGCATGAAGCCGATATGCTTCAGAACGTATCGGCTTCATAAGCTTATTTATCGGAGGACATCATGAAAAGTAAAATAATGAAAATTATCTTTTGGATTTATAATATAATAATGCTCCTGTTTTATTTCAGGATACTGCCAAAACCTGTAAATCTTACCATGTCAAGAGAGCTGGTGCGTGATATGCGTGCTGGCGGCTGGCAGGTCTATAATCTTGTTCCGTTCAGTTCCTACAGCAGCTTTGTGATAGACCCCACAGGGAGTATCATGCGTATTATATGGCATATAGCTATGTTTGCGATGCTTGCATTCCTGCTTTCGGCAGCCTTTGAAGATATGCCGATGAAAAAGCGATGCGCACTGCTTTTGGTATATGCGCTTCTGCCTGAGGTTGTGCAGTTTGTGCTTTCCATAGGACTTTTTGACATTGATTCAGTGATACAGAATATTTTCGGTGCGGCTTTGGGACTGCTGGCGGCGTGGGCTTTTGGAAGACTTTTCGGCAGGAGAAAAGCTCAGGTTTGATGTACACAAGTACCTGATATTCGGAAGGAATGAGACGTACTTGACGGCACGGAAGTGACATATGATTCGGGACTGAAAATAGCATCATATACTACATAGATCTCGGAAAGCAGGGCGGCATATGAGCGGAACAGCATTAAAAATCATTGCACTCATACTTATGACAGCCGACCATATCGGGGACTATATCCCCGATATGCCCCTGTGGCTCAGGTGGATAGGGCGGATATCCTCGCCACTGTTTTTCTTCTGTGCCGCAGAGGGAGCGGTGCATACAAGCGACAGGCGCAGATATCTTAAACGGCTCTGGCAGGCAAGCGCTGCCATGGCCATGCTGGAAGCTGTACTGCCTGCGGTTTTGTCCATGTATTTCAGGATAACCTTGTACGATTTCGATAATAATATTTTTCTTTCCATATTTCAGGGCGTGCTTATTATCTCCATACTTGAAAGCACGAAAAACGACAGTCGGAAAAGGACAAAATATCTTCTGTGCTATGGTGGATATCAGTTTATACTGGCAGTGCTTTCATATACTGTTGAGGTCAATGACCCGATCATGGCGGCAGGCATAGATATAAACCTTATCCCCATACTAAGGGACTGGGACAGTATAGTGTTCACCCTGCTCGGCTCTTTGTGGCACAGTGAGGGACCTGCTGTTCTTACAGCTTCCATAGTTCTGTTTTATTTCTGCCGTGAAAATAAAAAGCGGCTGGCGGTGTGGTATTCGACATACTGCGCTCTGTATTTCCTTATATTTGTGCCGCAGATCGGAATACATTTTTTCAATTTCCTGCAAAGGTGCGGGCTGCCAAGCAAGCTGGTTTATCTGCTTGCGCTGCCGATAAATGCACTGGGCATACCGACTATGAGGATAGATACGGCGAGAAACTTTACCGACTCTCTGCTTAGGATAAATTTTCAGTGGATGATGATATTTGCGCTCCCGTTTATGCTTATGTATAACGGCAAAAAGGGAAAGGGCTTGGGCAGGCTGTTTTACATATATTACCCTGTTCATCTTGTTATCATTCACATTATATCGGCGATAATATGACCCATAATAATCTCAGGCTGACGGACATTAGTATTTCGTCAGCCTGAGCTTTATTTTACCCTGACAGATACTTATAAAACGGTTGCAATTTCCGCAGCGCTATGATATAATGATAAAATACGATATTATGCAAAATTCAATGAAACCGTTAAAACAGAGGAATTTTTATGCCGAACACCGAAAATGAGCTTATCCATATTGAGGGCACTGTGGAGACCGTTTTGTTCTGCAATGAACAGAACGGCTATATCGTCCTCGACCTTGACACTGGCGGCGACTATGTTACCGTGGTGGGTGAGCTGGGAACTATCGAAGAGGGCGAGGAGCTGCGGCTCACGGGAAAATATGTCACTCACCCCAAATTCGGCGCTCAGTTCAGGGCAGAGGCGTGCGAGCGGAAGCTGCCTGCCACTGAGACCGCCATACTGAAATATCTTTCCTCGGGAGTTATAAAGGGCATCGGCCCCACCCTTGCAAAGCGCATGGTGGAGGAGTTCGGCGACAAAACTCTGGAGGTCATTGAAAACACCCCCGAGGATCTTATAAAGGTCAAGGGAATGTCCGCCAAAAAGGCTGACGAGATATCACAGGAATTCAGGCGCATTTTCGGCATACGTGCGCTGATGATATTCCTTGCGGGCTACGGAGTTTCCCCCTCTGTGGCGGTGTCCGCATGGAAGCGGTGGGGGCAGTTTGCGGTGGAGCAGATAAAGGCGAACCCCTACATTCTCTGCTCCCAGGGCATTGAGCTGGAATTTTCCAAGGCTGAGGAAATGGCAGCAAAGCTGGAGATACCCAAGGACAGCCCGGGACGCATAAGGGCGGGCATTTGCTATATCCTTACCCACAATGCTTTTAACGGTCACACCTGTCTGCCGGAGGACAGGCTGAAAGAAACTGCCGTAAAGCTGCTGGACGTGGGCGAAGAGGTGTTTGACGATAATCTTTCCGCTGCCTGCGATGATGACGAGCTGTGCGTTTATGACAAGGACGGCAGGAGCTTCGTATTTTTGCAGGACTTTTTCCGTGCGGAGCAGTACATAAGCACCCGACTTTCCGTGATGAACGACTGTTTCAAGGACACGGGAACGGATTACAGCAAGCTTATCGACATTGAAGAGAAAACAAAGATAATCACCTATGCGGACAAGCAGAGAGAGGCTATATCTCTTGCACTTTCAAAGGGCTTTCTTATCCTGACGGGCGGCCCCGGTACAGGTAAGACCACTACCCTCAAAGCCATAATCTCTCTTTATGAGCAGAGGGGCATGAAGGTGATGATAACTGCTCCTACAGGACGTGCGGCGAAGCGTATCGCCGACCTGACGGGATATCCCGCCAAGACCATTCACCGCCTGCTGGAAGTGATGTACGACAAGTCGGGGCAGCTTAAATTCAAGCACAACGAGCAGGATCCTGTTTCCTGTGATGTTATGATAATAGATGAGATGTCCATGGTGGATACTCTGCTTTTTGAGTCGCTGCTCAGGGCTTTAAAGCTTTCGTGCAGGCTCATAATGGTAGGTGACAGCGACCAGCTTCCCTCGGTGGGGGCGGGAAATATCCTGAAAGACATGATAGACAGCGGCAGGCTGACTGTTGTTGCCCTTAACGAGATATTCCGACAGGCTCAGCAGAGCTGTATCATCACCAATGCCCACAAGATAGTGAACGGCGAGGAGCCTGACCTTTCCCGCAAGGACAGCGACTTTTTCTTTATGCAGCGCCTTGATGCGGAGGGGGCGGCAGTGACCGTCACTGAGCTTTGCAGCAGGCGGCTTCCCGATGCTTACGGCTATTCTCCGCTGGATGATATTCAGGTGCTGTGTCCCTCACGAAAGGGCATACTGGGTTCGGTGGAGATGAACAAGATGCTCCAGAGGGTGCTCAATCCCCCGAAAAAGGAGCTTTCCGAGGTAAAGGGCATACTTTTCACCTTCCGTGACGGCGATAAGGTGATGCAGACCAAAAATAACTACGATATTGTCTGGAAAAAGGACGGCGAGAACGGCACGGGAATTTTCAACGGCGATATCGGCACTATAGTAAAGGTAAAGCGTGGCGAGGGCACTGTGGTCATCGACTTCGAGGGGCGCATTGCGGAATACTCCCTTGAAATGCTGGAACAGCTGGAGCTTGCCTATGCCATTACCGTTCACAAGAGCCAGGGCAGCGAGTTCACGGCAGTGATAATCCCGCTGCTTGGCGGATTTGACAAGCTTTATTACAGAAATCTCCTTTACACGGCGGTAACGAGAGCCAAAAAGATGCTTATAATCGTCGGCTCCAAATCCATTGTGGAGAAGATGGTGCATAACGACAGGCGCACGCTCCGCTACACCTGCCTGCGGCATATGATAGAAAGCGAGCTGGGCTGATATGGACAGGCGCATTATTGCGGGGGACGATGTTTTTTCAAATTGCTTTTCGAGTGCTTTTAAAAGCAATTTGAAAGCCTATCTGCTTGACCTTGCCTTTCCAAACCGCTGTCCTTTCTGCGGTGAGTTCATTGCCTATGATATTCTGTGCTGCGAAAAGTGCTTTCATGAGGCTCTGTGGGCTGATGAAAATATATGCACAGGCTGCGGGAAATCGCTCCTCAAAGGTTGCATATGCGGAAATGTGAGCTATGACGGCTGCTATGCGGCGGCATATTATGCGGATAGCGTAAGGGACTGTATCCACAACCTTAAATTCCACGGCAACACAAACGGTGCCGACATATTCGGCAGGGTGCTGCGTGACAGACTGGAAACGGCCGGCGTTTTGAGCGGTATTGACCTTATAGTCCCCGTTCCCATGACATCAAAGCAGAAGCGTGAGCGTGGATATAATCAGGCGGAGCTTATTGCAAGGGCGATATCGGCAGGCGAGGTGCCTGTGGAAGATGTGCTTTGCAGAAAGCACGTTAAGACATCGCAGCATCTTCTCGGCGCTGAGGAGCGCAGGAGTGCGGTGGGAAAACAGTATTCGGCGACAGAACGTGACCTTTCGGGCATGACGGTACTTCTTGCAGACGATGTTATCACAACAGGCTCGACCCTCAGCTGCTGCGCATCGCTCCTTAAACAGATGGGAGCGGTAAGGGTGATATGCGCTGCTGCGGCAACTGTATAAATATAGTAATAAGGTGGTTTTTTATTTGAAAAGCAATACAAAGGTGGCAGCTATCCATGACCTTTCGGGCGTGGGACGCTGTTCGCTGACGGTGATACTGCCTACCCTTTCGGCCATGGGCATTCAGGTATGTCCCGTTCCCACGGCGATACTTTCCACGCACACGGGCGGTTTCGGTGATGTGGTCATGCGTGATCTTACCGATTATATGTCCCCTGCACTGGAGCATTATAAGCGGTTCGATATGGATTTTGACTGCATTTACAGCGGATTTCTTGCTTCTACCGACCAGATAGATCACTGCCTGGAGTTTTTTGCGGACTATCCCAAGGCGCTCAAAGTGGTGGATCCCGTTATGGCAGACCACGGAAAGCCCTATAAGACCTGCACCGCCGAGCTGCGCCGCAGAATGGGAGAGCTTGTTGCTGTGGCGGATATCATCACGCCCAACATGACCGAGGCAGCCATACTTCTGGGCGAGGATCCCAATCTGCTTCCCCGCTCCGCTTCGGAGATGAAAAGCATTCTGGTGAGACTTTCAAAGCTTGGCCCCAAGATAGTCGTCATCACCAGCGCATTTATCTGCGGAGAATGCTGCAATGTGGGCTATGACAGTGAGCACAACAAGTTCTGGAAGGTGCCCTATGTGCAGGTGAACGCAAGCTATCCCGGCACAGGAGATGTGTTTGCTTCCGTACTTACGGGAGCGGTTCTGAGAGGGGACAGCCTGCCCATTGCCATGAACAGGGCAGCGTCATTCCTGGAGCTTGCAATCAAGACCACATACAGCTACTGCACCGACCCCAGAGAAGGCATCATGCTTGAAAGATGCCTGGGCTTTCTTATTGATAACCCCAATCTCTGCGATTACGAAACACTGTGAGAAAGGATATGCTATGCCTTCTTTGAATATAGTTCTTGTGGAGCCGCAGATACCTCAGAACACGGGAAATATAGCACGCACCTGTGCTGTTACGGGAGCAAGGCTCCATCTTGTCCGTCCCATGGGCTTTCAGATAGATGACAAAAAGCTGAAGCGTGCTGGACTTGACTACTGGGACAAGCTTGACATAAGCTACTATGACAATACAGATGATTTCTTTGAGAAAAACAGCGGCGGGAATTATTTCTTCTTCACCACCAAGGGCAGGAAGATACATTCCGATGCAGAATATCCCGACAACAGCTTTCTTATTTTCGGACGTGAGGACGCTGGGCTTCCCGAAGAGCTTTTGTATGCCCACCCCGATGAATGTGTAAGAATACCCATGAGAAGCACGCTGAGAAGCCTTAATCTGTCAAACTCCGCTGCCATTGCGGTTTATGAGGTGCTGAGGCAGTGGGGCTATCCCGACCTTGAAACAAAGGGTCAGCTCACAAAATTTTCATGGTAAAATATAATCATAATTATGCCGCAAAAGCGGCGGAATGGAGAAAATCATGGCAAAAATAAAGATCATCACAGACTCGGCAGCCGATATCGCTAAGGCTGACAGCGCAAAGTACGGCATTGACGTTCAGGGCTTCCCCATCACCGTAGGCGACAAGAGCTTCCGTGACGGCGATATTTCCAACGACGAATATTACGACCTTATCGACGCTTCCGCTGAGCTTCCCGTTCATTCTCAGCTCACAGCATTTGAGTTCGAGGAGCTTTATGAAAAATATGCGGAAGAGGGTTACGGGGATATCTTCTATGTTTCCATAAATGCCCACGGTTCCGCTACATATCAGAATGCCTGCATGGCAAGGGATAATTTCTTTGAGGCTCACCCCGAAAAGAAGGGCTCCCTGAGGATACGTGTGCTTGATTCCACCAGCTATTCGGGCGCATACGGCTATCCCGTTATCCGTGCGGCGCAGATGGCAGAAGAGGGCAGCTCTGCCGATGATATCGAAAAGTATCTTACAGACTGGTTCGAGGTGAACGAAGTTTATCTTGCCACCTATACCCTCAGATTTGTAAAGAAGTCGGGACGTATCAGCGCTGCTGCCGCATTTGCGGGAGAGGTGCTTGGTCTCAAACCCATTATCCTGCTCAAGGGTGCCGGCACAAAGGTAGTGGCAAAGCCCAGAGGAGAGCAGAATGTTGTTCCCAAGCTTGCCGACGTTGCCTGCAGCAGGATAGAAAAGGATTCGCCTTACATCATTATCGGCGGCAGAGACCTGAGCCGTGCAAAGGAGCTTTCGGAGCTGCTTACAAAGCGCCTGGGATATCCTCCCGTTGATTTTTCGTTCAGAGTAGGCGGAGCAGTTGCGGCAAACAGCGGCCCCGATGTTGTAGCTGTGGCATTTAAGGCTAAGCAGGAGTGAAAAATTTCAAAAAACACTTTACAAATGCAAAAATGTATGATATAATAATTCCGTTGTGCTGTATGTGCATGACACAGCCCTCCACTAAGCTTACGGGTAAAGCCCGATAGGGAACATACCTGCCGTATGCCCGGTGAGGGGAAATATTTTAAAGAGGTGTATTTATTATGATGCTCAAGGAAGAAAAGAACGCTATTATCGAAGCTAACAAGATGAGCGAGAACGATACCGGTTCTCCCGAGGTTCAGATCGCAATTCTCACTAAGAGAATCAACGACCTTAACGCTCACCTCAAGGCTCACAACAACGACCACCACTCCAGAAGAGGTCTTCTTAAGATGGTAGGTCACAGACGTAATCTGCTTGCTTACCTTCAGAAGAAGGATATCAACAGATATCGTGCAATCGTTGAGAAGCTCGGTCTTCGTAAGTAATTCTTTCTTAAAGGCAGAATGTAAAGGCCTTGCCTTTACTCTGCCTTTAATACTAATTTCAAACCGAACTATAGACAGATACGACAGCTTGCCGTAATTGTCTATAGAACATTTTGAAATCGGTATAACTTGTTTTTCACTCGTTATCTAAGGCGGTCGTTTAGCATTAAATCGGGAGCATGAAGCCCTTTCCTGCTTCGGATTTATTGCTAAAGCCGCCGGAAAATAAAATGTACGGAGGTAAATTAAATGAATCAGATGAAAACATTTGACAACTACAGAGTTTTCAAGACCATGTTCGCAGGCAGAGAGCTCGTTGTTGAAACAGGCAAGACCTGTGAGCTTTCCAACGGTTCCTGCTGGGTAAGATACGGCGAAACTGTAGTTATGGCAAACGTTACCGCAAGCGTTAAGCCCAGAGAGGGCGTTGACTTCTTCCCTCTTTCCGTTGACTACGAGGAAAGACTTTATTCCGTAGGCAGGATCCCCGGTTCCTTCATGAAGAGAGAGGGCAAGCCTTCCGAAAAGGCTATCCTTACTTCCCGTGTTGTTGACCGTCCTATCCGTCCTCTTTTCCCCAAGGACATGAGAAACGACGTTTCCGTTGTTATGACTGTTCTTGCTGTTGATCCCGACAACTCCCCCGAGATCGTGGGCATGATCGCAACATCTATCGCTATTTCAATTTCCGATATTCCCTGGAACGGCCCTATCGGCGGCATCAGCGTTGGTCTGGTTGACGGCGAGATCGTTCTTAACCCCACTCTCGAGCAGAGAGCAAGAAATGACCTTAACCTTACTGTTGCAGGTACCAAGGACAAGGTCGTTATGATCGAAGCAGGCGCTAACGAGGTTGACGATGACACTATGCTCAACGCCATCATTGCAGGCCACACCGAAATCAAGAAGCTGGTCGATTTCATCAGCGATATCCAGGCTCAGATCGGCAAGAAGAAGTTCGAGTTCGAGTCCATGGAAGTTGACCACGATATGTTCGATGCCATCGAGGAATTTGCTGCTGACAGAGTAAAGGTTGCTCTCGATACAGATGACAAGAACAAGCGTGAGGAAATGCTCAATCCTATCAAGGACGATATCCACGCTAAGTTTGATGAGCTTTATCCCGAAAAGACCGCTATAATCGACGAGTGCATCTACAAGCTCCAGAAGAAGATCGTAAGAAACTGGCTCTACGAGGGCAAGCGTGTTGACGGCCGTGGAATCGATGATATCCGTCCTCTGGCTGCCGAGGTAGGCGTTCTTCCCAGAGTACACGGTTCGGGTCTGTTTACAAGAGGTCAGACTCAGGTTCTTACAGTTGCAACTCTCGGCCCTGTAAGCGACGCTCAGAAGATCGACGGTCTTGATGAAGAAGATACCAAGAGATATATGCACCACTACAACTTCCCCTCCTACTCCGTAGGTGAGACAAAGCCCTCCAGAGGCCCCGGAAGACGTGAAATCGGTCACGGCGCACTTGCTGAAAGAGCACTTGAGCCTGTTATCCCTCCTGTTGAGGAATTCCCCTATGCACTGAGACTTGTTTCCGAAGTTCTTTCCTCCAACGGTTCCACATCTCAGGGTTCTATCTGCGGCTCCACACTGGCTCTTATGGACGCAGGCGTGCCCATCAAGGCTCCCGTTGCAGGTATCTCCTGCGGACTTATCACCCGTGACGACGGAAGCTTCCAGACTATGGTAGATATCCAGGGCCTTGAGGACTTCTTCGGCGACATGGACTTCAAGGTAGGCGGTACCAAGAAGGGTATCACCGCTATCCAGGTAGATATCAAGGTTGACGGACTTACCTACGATATCATCAAGGAAGCATTTGCAAAGACTCACAAGGCAAGAGATTATATCCTTGATGAGGTTATGCTCAAGGCTATCCCCGAGCCCCGTCCTGAGGTTGGCAAGTATGCTCCCAAGATGCTCCAGACCAAGGTTCCCGTTGACAAGATAAGAGAAGTTATCGGTCAGGGCGGAAAGGTTATCCAGAAGATCTCCGCTGACTGCCAGGTAAAGATAGATATCAATGACGACGGCAACGTATTCATCAGCGGTGTTGATATCAACAACGCACGCAAGGCTCTCCAGATCGTTAACACCATTGCAAACGATCCCGAGATCGGCGCTATCTACCGTGGTAAGGTAGTAAAGCTCATGAACTTCGGTGCATTTGTCGAGATTGCTCCCGGCAAGGACGGACTTGTTCACATCTCCAAGCTTGACAAGCAGAGAGTTGAAAAGGTCGAGGACATCGTTTCCGTTGGCGACGAGATCGTTGTTAAGGTAATGGAGATCGACAACCAGGGCAGAATAAATCTTTCCCGCAAGGACGCTCTTGCTGACCTTGAGGCAAAGAAGAATTCTCAGGCTTGAGTTTAATACGATATTTTCAGAGGCGCACTCCAAGGCTTTCTTGGGGTGCGCTTTTTGTGTGTATGATAAAAATTCGACAATTTTCGACATACAGTTTGACAATATGAGCGCTGCGCATTTGTGCAAATATACGATTTTAATAGGAATGATTGACAATTGTAAATTTGAATTGTATAATAGAAATGATGAAATGTTCATCAAATATGACATGTTTAGGAGGTCGCTTTATGAAGTCAAAAAAAATGTTAAAAAGAATGATTGCAGCAGCACTATCAACTGCTGTGATGCTGACAGCTGTTGCACCTGTGACTAATGCTTAAACGGTTTATAAAATGAAAAAAGAAACTTTAGGAATCACTTAAGTGTCTGTGACTATGGAGGTTATTATTATGAAAAAAAGAGGAACAAGTAGAATTATTGCCGTACTTTTGTCTGTAATAGGAACTATATCATTGTTTTCAAATACAGTTTCAGCTCAGACAATTGAGAGTATTCCTGCTGGCTTATCACAGAAAGAAGTTACACCCAGAGGCTTGGTGTCACTGCCTGCGGGTACCTATTATTGTCTGTCGACAGGTCGCTCTGATTCATATATTAACATTTCAACTGATGGAATATCATGTACTTTCAATAATGTATATTCGACTGAAAAAAATTCATTTGTGTCAGGAAGTGGTAAACATACATATTCAGCAAGTCCATCGTTTACGTTTTATTTAACAAGCTGGACGTATTATGGACAATCAACGGTTCATACGGGACCTTCAAACTGGATATATATTGAAACAACATATAGTGGAGGAGATTTTATTTTAGCGAATGGCGAAATATATGTAAGAAGCTAATGAAAAATTTTTCTTTTGTTTAGTGAAGTGCTTTTTATGCTGATATTGCGTATTCTACCATTAAGTGATTTAAGAAGGATAGTATGCAGGAGAAATTTTTATGAAAAAGGGATTTATTATCGGCGCTGCGGTATTGCTTTGCTCTGCATTGGGCGCAAGCATTTATCTCAGAACAGCCTTTGACCCGAAGCCTGCCGAGGGGCTTGATTATGATGACCCGCCGACACGTACAGAACTGCTGGCTGACCCTGCGCTTCGTGAAAAGTGGCTTGTGGAGCCTGATTCCATATATGACCTGTATTTGGGACAGACAGAGGGCGGCGTCTGCACTCATGACGAAAGCTTCACCGAGCCTGTTATCCCCGAGGGAAAATATTATCCCAACGGTGACAGGAACGCCGATTATTACATGGAGATAAAGAACGGCACATTCTGCCTGAGATGGCAGGACGGCAGTGTTGCTTCCGATGACCGTGTATGGGGCGGCGAAAGGGAATACAAGGTCGTGACCTTTCATTATGCTGATAGTGTCATACTGTGCAGCGAGTGGCATGA
This sequence comes from Huintestinicola butyrica, assembly GCF_025567215.1. Lineage (NCBI taxonomy): Bacteria > Bacillati > Bacillota > Clostridia > Eubacteriales > Oscillospiraceae > Huintestinicola > Huintestinicola butyrica. Next base: position 12,983 of record NZ_JAOQKB010000004.1, on the reverse strand, counting down.
ATACACCGACGAGGAACGGGAGCAGAACGGAACGCTGGACAGATACAGCGTTATCCACGGCGTTTCGGTAACATTCCGTGACGGCAAGGCATATATAATGCCCCCTGCGTTCAGAGCGGGGGAGGGCAATGTTATCCGCACCGACCCGTCGATGCAGCTTTCTATCCCCGATGAAAATATCTGATACAAAACGGCTTGTGCGTTGGCATGAGCCGTTTTTATATTCGGGTTGGTTACAGATCTCCCGAAAAATTAAAATATTGGCGCTAATGTTCTAAAAAACATTGATGAAGAAGCTGTGACACACCGTCACGCTGCTTGACATAAAAGGTCAGGTATGTTAAAATTATATAAAAACAATGAAGAGGTGAAATGCTGTGGCTGTGGATATGAAGGACTGTCCTCCTTATCTCAGAGAATATATTTTTTATCTGAGAGTAATAAGGAACCGTTCGGAAAAAACTATCGAATCGTATTATATCGACCTGCGGCTTTTTCTCAGATATATCAAGGAAAATATAATATCCGCCGAAAACTGCGACATAATAGCAGATGTACCCTTTTCTGCTGTGGCAGGGATAACTCTGGCGGACGTTTACGAGTATCTTAACTTCTCCGCCGAGGAGAGGGGCAACAACGACAAGACCAGGGCAAGAAAGATATCTGCCATAAAGGGATTTTACAAGGCGCTGTGCAACAACAAGCTCACAAGCTTTCATCTGGAAAACAATCCTGTGGAACAGCTGGACGTTCCTTCTCCCAAAAAGGCTCAACCCAAATATCTGGGTCTGGACGAGAGCAGAAAGCTGCTGGAAAACGTAAGCCCCGCATCAGATTTCTACGAGCGTGATTTCTGTATCCTTATGCTTTTCCTTAACTGCGGCATGAGACTTTCCGAGCTTGTGGGACTGAACATCACCGACATAGACCTGGACGACCGCAGCATGAGACTGCTGGGAAAGGGCAACAAGGAAAGGATAATCCACATAAACAACGGCTGTGCAGAGGCTATACGCCAGTATCTTGCAGCCCGCCCCGAGGCTCCCACAGATGCGCTTTTCCTCTCAAAGCGAAAGACACGCATCAGCAACAGGCGTGTGGAGCAGATAGTTACGAGCGCTATCGACCGCATAGGCATGGGCAACAGGGGTCTTTCCACCCATAAGCTCAGGCACACGGCGGCTACACTTATGTATCAGTACGGCAACGTTGACCCTATGGTGCTCAAAGAAATACTGGGTCACGCCAGCGTTTCCACCACGGAGATATACACCCACCTTACCAACGATAACGTGCGCACTGCCATGGAATCAAACCCTCTTTCGGACGAGGGCTTTAAAATGAAAAAATAGAAAGGGCGGATCGGTATGAACTTTAATAAATCAGAACACTTTTTCAAAAGCTCCAACGGAGTTGACAGGATAGCTTATTACATCTACACCCCCGAGCCTGCACGGAAGCCCAAGGCGCTTATCCAGATCTGTCACGGAATGTGCGAGTACATCGGCAGATACGAGCATTTTATCGACTACCTTTGCGGACTGGGCTATGCGGTTATCGCAAACGACCATCTGGGTCACGGCAATTCCGTTTCGGACAATGACGATCTGGGCTATTTTGCTTTGGAGGACGGCTGGATATATCTGCTAAAGGACGTAAGAAAGGTACAGCTTATCGGAAAGTCTATATTCGGCGATGTACCTCACTATTTCCTCGGTCACTCCATGGGTTCTATCATCGTCCGCTGCGTTCTGGGCAAGTACAGCGGTGATACGGACGGAGCAATTCTGCTGGGAACTGTGGGCATTCACCCTGCCCTGCCTTTCGGCATCGCTCTGGCTGATTCGGAGATAATGCTCCACGGTGTAAAGAGCCGTTCAAGAAAGATAAATCATCTGCTTTTCGGCATGAGCAACGTTATGGTCGATGACAAGCGGACTGAATTTGACTGGATATCCCGTGATGAAAACGTTGTGGCAAGCTATGTTGCGGACAAGAAGTGCAACTTTATCTTTACATCTTCTGCTTTCAGGGATCTTTTCATGCTGGTGCAGTACTGCTCCGACCGTTCATGGTACAAAAAGGTGCGCCATGACCTGCCTGTGCTTATCATGGGCGGAACAGACGACCCTGTGGGAACCTTCGGCAGGGGAGTTATGCAGATATTCAGGAGCATGGAACGCCACGGCTTCGATGATGTTGAGCTGAAGCTCTGGGACGGCTGCCGCCATGAGCTGCTCAACGAGACAAACCGCCTGGAGGTTTATAAAAACATTTCCGACTGGCTGGAAGAAAAGCTGGGCTAACGGAGGGATAATATGTTTGCCAAGGTAAACAGTCTGGGGCTTTTCGGTCTGAACGCCTTTCCCGTTGAGGTCGAAACGGAGGTCAGCAGGGGAACGCCATGCTTTGATATAGTAGGTCTGGCGGATACTTCCGTCAAGGAGAGCCGTGAAAGAATAAGAGCGGCTTTCAGGAGTGCGGGCATTTCCTTTCCTCTGGCAAGGGTGATAGTGAACCTTGCTCCTGCGGACACTAAAAAGACGGGAAGTATGCACGACCTTGCCATTTTTGCGGCACTGCTCAAAATAACGGGCAATATAGAGGAAAATATCGACAAGACCGCTTTTATCGGAGAGGTTTCGCTGAACGGTGACGTGCGCCATGTGAACGGCGTTCTGCCTATGGTGCTGTGCGCTGAAAGATCTGGCTTTGACACGGTTTTCGTTCCCTCTGCCAATGCCTATGAGGCAAGCGTTGTGGAGGGCGTGACTGTTTACGGCATCGACAATGTTTCCGAGCTTATCGGGCATTTCAACAGGGAAGCGGTGCTTATTCCCCAGAGAAAATATGAGGTGCTGCCCGAAAAACGCTTTGATACGGTGGATTTTGCAGATGTAAAGGGTCAGCAGACGGCTAAAAAGGCAATGGAATATGCGGCTGCCGGCGGTCATAATTTGATTATGATCGGGCCGCCGGGAAGCGGAAAGTCCATGCTGGCAAAAAGGCTTTCCACCATAATGCCTGCAATGACTTTTAAGGAGTCCATAGAGACGACGAACATACATTCTGTCTGCGGGCTTGTTTCAAAGGAAAACCCGCTGGTGACAAAAAGGCCTTTCCGCTCGCCTCACCACACCATTTCGGGTGCGGGACTTTCAGGCGGTGGAACCATACCACGCCCGGGTGAGATATCCCTTGCGCACAACGGCATACTTTTTCTTGATGAGCTGCCCGAGTTTTCACGTCAGGCGTTGGAGATACTCCGCCAGCCTCTGGAGGACAAGCAGGTTACTATTTCAAGGGCATCGGGCACGGTGACATATCCATGCTCGTTCATGCTGGTGGCTGCCATGAATCCCTGTCCCTGCGGATATTTCGGACACCCCACACGCAAGTGCATCTGCGGCAAAAAGCAGGCTCACGCTTACATAAACCGCATAAGCGGCCCCTTGCTCGATCGGTTCGATATTCAGGTTGAAGTGGCTCCTGTTGAGTATGAGCATCTGTCCTCGGGGGCGAAAGAAGAATCCTCTGAAGCCATAAGAGAGCGTGTTCAGGCGGCAAGAGAGATCCAGCAGAAGCGTTTTGCGGGAACAGACATCACCTGCAATGCAATGATCACTCCCGATATCCTGCACGATGTCTGCCCCATGACAGATGAGGCAAGCGTTATGCTCAAAAATGTTTTTGAGAAAATGGGACTTTCCGCCAGGGCATATGACCGCATTTTAAAGGTGGCAAGAACTGTTGCGGACATGGAGGGTGAAGAGGTCATCGGCAAGAGCCATATCGCCCGTGCCGTTCAGTTCAGGAGCCTTGACAGGAAATACTGGAGTGAATGACTGGAGGTGCTCTTGTGGTAGTTGAAAAGAAAGCGGCGACCAATGATGAAAAAAGGAAGCTGCTGGATAATGCGGTGGCTATAGTTGAAATGGAAGGGTATTGCTTTTCCGAAAAGGACAAGGATATATGTATGCGGCTTTTTGACGGCAGACTTAAAAAGTCGGAACTGGCAGAAAGCCTAAAAAAGATGTCTGAGGAAAGGATAAGAAAAGCCAATGCCTTATGACCCTACAACTGCAAATTGTTACCCGAATTCAGCTGTTCTTATAAATAAACTTGGCCTACGTGATGACCGGACGTTAATGCAGGCGGAAAGCTACTATTCGGCAATGCGGCTAATGGAATTAGAGAATGGTATAAAGTTTGAAAATGTGGATTTTGACTTTTATTTATCCATTCACAAATATTTGTTTCAGGATATATATGATTGGGCAGGTCAGATACGTACCACAAATATTTCCAAAAAGGGGACTTGTTTCTGCCCTTATGAATTTATCCGTGAAACAGGGGAAGCTATTTTTCATAAGCTTAAACATAATAATTATTATAAAGATGTTTCAGAGCGGGAGCTTCCAAGCTGTATTGCTGAGCTTTTTGATAGTCTCAATATTCTTCACCCTTTCAGAGAAGGCAATGGAAGGACTGAAAAAGCTTTTATATCCGCATTGCTTAAAAACATTGGATATAGTATTGACTTTTATAATTGCGACAAGGATTATTTGACCATAGCAACTATATTTGCAGCTCAGGGGGTAATGGATCACCTTGTTGATTTCTTTGCAGAGAATATAGAGTTGATTGGAAAAATTGACAGGTGAATTTATAGATCATATAAATTTAAGAGGATTTCGGAACAAATTGTCCGAAGTCCTCTTATTGTTTATGTGTAATTGCGCAATGGTGTTAATATTTATACCAACGGAATTGTACAAAATGTAAAATCTGAGGAAATGAGAATGAAATCCCTTGACAAGGGCTGACAGATGTTATATAATAATATACTGTATCATAATGTAAACTTATGCCTGTTTTACTAAAGTTAATTGCGGCTTATGCTTATCATGGCTTGTTTTGCCGACACTGCGGCAGCTGCGTAAAAACGTTATGCGGCGCAGTTTCAGAATCGTTTTTTAAGCCAATAATCTTTGTAAGGGCAAAGATAGACATTATTTCTTCTAAAATTATGAGGAGGAGTCCGCCTATGGTGAATGTAAAGCCGGTGCAGCTCGGCAAGACCACTCGTATGAGCTTCGGTAAGATCAACGAAGCTCTGGAGATGCCAAACCTTATCGAGGTGCAGAAAAATTCCTACAAATGGTTTCTTGAGGAGGGACTTAAAGAAGTATTCCGTGACGTTGCCGCTATCACGGATTATAACGGCAACTTAGTTCTTAACTTTGTCGATTATCATCTTGATGAAACACCTAAGTATTCCGTTGCGGAGTGTAAAGAAAGAGACGTTACCTACGCCGCTCCGCTCAGAGTAAAGGCTACCCTTTGGAACAAGGAGACCGGCGACGTTAAGGAAAACGAAGTGTTCATGGGCGATTTCCCGCTTATGACCGAAAGCGGCACCTTTGTTATCAACGGCGCCGAGCGTGTTATCGTATCACAGCTGGTCCGTTCACCCGGCGTTTACTATTCCTTTGAAAAGGATAAGACCGGTAAGGACCTTTTTAAGACTACAGTTATCCCCAACAGAGGCGCATGGCTCGAATACGAGATGGACTCCGCCGATGTTATTTATGTTCGTATCGATAAGAACAGAAAGATACCTCTTACCACATTTATCCGTGCTCTCGGCGTCGGAACTGACCCTGAGATCGAGGAAATGTTCGGCCACGATGAGAGACTTAGCCAGACTATCCTCCAGAAGGACGCTACCAAGAACACCGAGGAAGCTCTTCTTGAGGTTTATAAGAAGCTCCGCCCCGGCGAGCCTCCTACAGTTGACAGCGCTATCTCTCACCTGAATATGCTGTTCTTCGATGCAAAGAGATATGATCTTTCCCGTTTCGGAAGATATAAGTACAACAAGAAGCTGGGCGTTGGCTCCAGAATCGCAGGTCACTACGTTGCAAGACCTATCGCTAACCCCCTGACAGGCGAGATCATGGCTGACGAGGGAGAGCTTCTCTCCTACGACAAGGCTATGGAGATCCAGCAGGCAGGCGTAAGCGAGGTATGGCTGAAGGTCGTTCACAAGGAGATCTATTCCAATCCTGCAGGCGGCGAGCCTATGAGCCGTGTTGAGGAAAAGGAAGTCAAGGTCATCGGCAACGGCATGGTAGATATCAACGGCTATGTTGATTTCGATACCGCTCAGTACGGCATCAACGAGCTTGTTTCCTTCAAGGTCCTGAAGGATATCCTTGAAAGCGCTGCCGACAAGGACGAGCTGGAGGAAATGGTAAAGAAGCGTGTTGATGAGCTTGTTCCCAAGCACATCACACTTGACGATATCTTCTCCACGATCAGCTACTTCATCAACCTCTGCGAGGGCGTTGGTACTGTTGACGATATCGACCACCTTGGCAACAGACGTATCCGTTCCGTTGGTGAGCTGCTCCAGAACCAGTTCAGGATCGGTTTTGCCCGTATGGAGCGCAGCATTCGTGAAAGAATGAACACACAGGCTCAGGACGTTGAGACCATTACACCTCAGAGCCTTATCAATATCCGTCCCATAACTGCGGCTATCAAGGAGTTCTTCGGCTCCTCGCCTCTGTCACAGTTCATGGATCAGAACAACCCTCTTGCTGAGCTTACTCATAAGAGACGTCTTTCCGCACTGGGCCCCGGCGGTCTTTCCAGAGACCGTGCAGGATTCGAGGTTCGAGATGTTCACTACTCCCACTACGGAAGAATGTGCCCCATCGAGACTCCTGAAGGACCTAACATCGGTCTGATCTCCTACCTTGCATCTTTCGCAAGGATAAATGAGTACGGCTTCATCGAAGCACCTTACAGAAAGGTGGATAAGGCTACAGGTATTGTAACCGATGAAGTTGTATATATGACTGCCGATGTAGAGGATAATTATACCGTTGCTCAGGCTAACGAGCCTCTTACCGAGGAAGGCAAGTTTGCACGTCCCAGAGTAAATGCCCGTTACAGAGACCAGATCCTCGAGTGCGAGAGAGAACGTATCGACTACATGGACGTTTCTCCTAAGATGGTCGTTTCCATTGCGACTGCAATGATCCCCTTCCTGGAAAACGATGATGCTAACCGTGCCCTCATGGGTGCGAACATGCAGCGTCAGGCTGTGCCTCTTCTCAAGACCGAAGCTCCTATCGTTGGAACAGGTATGGAGTACAAGGCTGCTGTTGACTCAGGCGTGTGCATCGTTTCCAAGCATGACGGTGTTGTTGAGCGTGTTTCCGCTGACGAGGTTGTTGTCAAGGAAGGCACAGGCGCAACTCACACCTATAAGCTCACCAAGTTCAAGCGCTCCAACCAGGGTACCTGCGTAAACCAGAGACCTATCGTTGACAAGGGCGAGGAAGTTCACGTTGGTCAGGTTCTTGCGGACGGTCCCGCAACCAGCAACGGCGAGCTTGCTATCGGTAAGAATGCTCTTATCGGCTTCATGACCTGGGAAGGCTACAACTACGAGGACGCCGTTCTTCTTAACGAGCGTGTTGTCCGTGAAGATATTTACACTTCTATCCATATTGAAGAGTATGAGATCGAGGAAAGAGATACAAAGCTCGGTGCCGAGACCATCACAAGAGATATCCCCAACGTTGGTGAGGACGCTCTTAAGGACCTCGATGACCGTGGTATCATTCGTATCGGTGCAGAGGTAAGAGCCGGCGATATCCTCGTCGGAAAGGTAACTCCTAAGGGAGAGACCGAGCTTACCGCTGAAGAAAGACTTCTGAGAGCTATTTTCGGTGAAAAGGCCAAGGAAGTAAGAGACAACTCCCTGAAGGTCCCCCACGGCGAATCGGGCGTTGTTGTCGATGTCAAGATATTCACCCGTGAGAACTGCGATGAGCTTTCTCCCGGAGTTAACAAGCTGGTAAGATGCTATATCGCACAGAAGCGTAAGATCTCCGTCGGCGATAAGATGGCGGGCCGTCACGGTAACAAGGGTGTCGTTTCACGTATCCTTAAGTCCGAAGATATGCCATTCCTTCCCGATGGTACTCCTCTGGATATCGTTCTTAACCCTCTGGGTGTACCTTCACGTATGAACATCGGTCAGGTGCTTGAAGTTCATCTCGGTATGGCTGCAAGAAAGCTTGGCTGGAAGGTAATGACCCCTGTATTCGACGGCGCACACGAGGAGGATATCCGTGAGTGCTTCAAGGAAGCAGGCATGGACGAGGACGGCAAGATCGTTCTTCGTGACGGACGTACAGGTGAGCCTTTCGATAACAGAGTTACCGTTGGTATCATGTACTACCTGAAGCTCCACCACCTTGTTGATGATAAGATCCACGCACGTTCCGTAGGTCCTTACGCTCTCGTAACACAGCAGCCTCTGGGCGGTAAAGCTCAGTTCGGCGGTCAGCGTTTCGGAGAGATGGAAGTTTGGGCGCTGGAGGCTTACGGCGCAGCTTATACTCTTCAGGAGATCCTTACCGTTAAGTCCGATGATACCGTCGGCCGTGTAAAGACCTATGAGGCTATCGTTAAGGGACAGAACGTTCCCAAGCCCGGTATCCCCGAGGCATTCAAGGTTATTATCAAGGAATTCCAGTCACTCTGCCTTGATATCCGTGTTCTTGATGAAAACAACGAGGAGATCGATCTTAAGTCCACATTTGAGGACGACGACGATGTTATCCCACAGCCTGTTTCAGATGCTGACGATTACGAGGATCTTTCTTCCTCCGACGACAGCCATTACACCGAGGACGATCTCAACGACGGCGATCTGGACGAGGGCTTCTCGCTGGTTGACGACGATGAAGAGGATTTCGGAAGTCTGGACGATGACGATGATTCCGACTTCATGCACGACGATTCAGACGATCTTATCTGATAAACCGGTTTAAAGCACAATTTTGAGTTTCTTTCCCGCTTTATGCGGGAAAGAAATATTAGATATCCAAAACTCTATTGATAAGGAGTGTAAGCTTTTGGAATTAAAAACTTTTGAGTCTATTAAGATAGGTCTTGCTTCCCCCGAAAAAATCAGAAGCTGGTCATACGGCGCTGTTGAAAAGCCTGAAACCATCAACTACAGAACACAGAAGCCCGAAAGAGACGGTCTTTACTGCGAAAGGATCTTTGGCCCTACCAAGGACTGGGAGTGTCACTGCGGTAAGTATAAGAAGATCCGCTTTAAGGGCAAGGTCTGCGAGCGCTGCGGCGTTGAAGTTACCCGTGCAAAGGTAAGACGTGAGCGTATGGGTCACATTGCTCTTGCTGCTCCCTGCTCCCACATCTGGTACTTCAAGGGCACACCTTCCAGAATCGGTCAGGTGCTTGAGGTTTCCCAGAAGCGTCTTGAAGAGGTCCTTTACTTTACAAAATATATCGTTGTTGACGCTGGTAACACCGAGCTTGTCAAGAAGCAGCTTCTCACAGAAAAGGAATATTCCGATATGTGCGAGAAGTACGAGGACGATTTCTATGCTGCAATGGGTGCGGAGGCTATTAAGGATCTCCTTGAGGACTATGACCCTGAGAGATACAATCAGTACATCGTCAAGTACATTGACCAGTTCGCTGCTGTAACAGGTCTTACCGAGCAGCAGATCAGAGACACTCTTGCAAAGAGATTTCTCGTTATCACCGACAACGGCAACAATGAGAAATATGAAGTTGGTCAGTTCGTTTCCAGAGATGAGTATAACTACGCCATCACCAGATACAACTGGATGGAAGAGGAAAAGAGAAGCGACAACTGCATCAAGGTAATCTACGGCTCCAAGTACATCGAGAAGCTGTTTGATGAAAAGATCGCTGAGGCTAACAAGAACGGCGAGTATGATGAGATCGCTGACAAGTCCAAGTGGATCAACTGCCTTGAATGGGTATCCGACGAGCTGAAAGACGAGCTGAAGGATCTGCCCGCAGGTCAGAAGAGAATAAAGCTCCTCAAGAGACTGGACATCATCGAGTCCTTCCGTCTCTCCGAGAACAAGCCCGAGTGGATGGTACTGGACGTTGTTCCCGTAATCCCTCCCGATCTTCGTCCTATGGTAATGCTGGACGGCGGCAGATATGCTACCTCCGACCTGAACGACCTTTACAGACGTGTTATCAACCGTAACAACCGTCTTAAAAAGATGCTGGAGCTGGAAGCTCCCGACATCATCATCAGAAACGAAAAGAGAATGCTCCAGGAAGCTGTCGATGCACTTATCGACAACGGCCGTCACGGCAGACCTGTAACAGGCCCCAACAACCGTGCGCTGAAATCTCTTTCCGATATGCTTAAGGGTAAGCAGGGACGTTTCCGTCAGAACCTCCTCGGTAAGCGTGTTGACTACTCAGGACGTTCCGTTATCGTCGTTGGCCCTGAGCTGAAAATGTATCAGTGCGGTCTCCCCAAGGAGATGGCTCTCGAGCTTTTCAAGCCTTTCGTTATGAAGAGACTTGTTGATACAGGCAAGTCCACCAATATAAAGTCCGCCCGCAAGAAGGTTGACAGAGCGGAGAACGATGTATGGGATGCACTGGAGAATGTTATCAAGTCTCACCCCGTACTTCTGAACCGTGCGCCTACACTTCACCGTCTGGGTATCCAGGCATTCGAGCCTATCCTCGTTGAAGGCCGTGCTATCAAGCTTCACCCTCTGGTTTGTACTGCGTTCAACGCCGACTTCGATGGTGACCAGATGGCTGTTCACCTTCCCCTTTCCGCAGAGGCTCAGACTGAGGCAAGATTCCTCATGCTGGCTGCAAACAATCTGTTGAAGCCTTCTGATGGCCGTCCCGTTGCCGTTCCTTCACAGGATATGGTACTGGGTTCCTACTACCTTACCATGAAGAAAGAGGGAGAAAAGGGCGAAGGCAAGGTATTCCGTGACGTTAACGAGGCTCTCATGGCTTATCAGGAGGGCGTAGTGACACTTCACGCTGCTATCAAGGTCCGTATCTCCAAGGATATCGGCGACAGAAAGGTATCCAAGATAATCGACTGCACCGTCGGCCGTCTTATCTTCAACGAGAACATTCCCCAGAACCTGGGCTATGTTGACAGAACCAACTCCGATAAGCAGTTTGATCTTGAGATCGACTTCCTTGTTAAGAAGGGCCAGCTCTCCGATATCATCGAGCGCTGCATAAGAACTCACGGCACAACCACTACTTCCGAAGTTCTTGATAAGATCAAGGCTCTCGGATTCAAATACTCCACCAAGGCTGCTATCACCGTTGCAGTATGCGATGCCGAAATTCCTAAGGAAAAGGCTGAGATCCTCGCAAATGCCGACAAGCAGGTCGAGAAGATCAACGCAATGTACCGCAGAGGCTTCATCTCCGCAGCTGAAAAGTCCAAGCGCTTCATTCAGATCTGGAACGGCGCTACAGATGATGTAACAACTGCTCTGAAGAATGACCTTGGCAAGTACAACCCCATCTTCATGATGGCTGACTCCGGTGCCCGTGGATCTATCAACCAGATCCGTCAGCTGGCTGGTATGAGAGGTCTGATCGCCAATACATCGGGTTCGACCATCGAGATGCCTATCAGAGCTAACTACCGTGAAGGTCTTAACATTCTGGAATACTTCATCTCCTCCCGAGGCGCCCGTAAGGGTCTGGCAGATACGGCTCTTCGTACCGCTGACTCCGGTTACCTCACACGTCGTCTGGTTGACGTTTCTCAGGACGTTATCATTCACGAGGAGGACTGCGGCACTGATGAGGGTATTGAGATCTACACCATCAAGAACGGCAACGAGATGATCGAGCCTCTCCAGGAAAGACTTCTTGGCCGTTACCTTATGGACGATCTTTACGATCCCAAGACAGGCAACCTTATCGTAAGCAAGAACAAGCTCATCAACGAGAACGATGCCAAGAAGATCGTTGACGCAGGCGTTGAGAGAGTTACTATCCGTTCCGTTCTCAACTGCCACGCTAAGCACGGCGTTTGCGCTAAGTGCTACGGCGCTAATATGTCCAACAACAATCTTGTTGCTGTCGGCGAGGCTGTCGGCGTAATCGCTGCTCAGTCCATCGGTGAGCCCGGTACACAGCTTACAATGAGAACCTTCCATACAGGCGGTATCGCTTCCGCAGAAGATATCACACAGGGTCTTCCCCGTGTCGAGGAGCTTTTCGAGAGCAGACGTCCCAAGAATGCGGCTATCATTGCCAAGTTCGGCGGCAAGGTTCGTATGGAAGAAATCAAGAAGACAAGAAACGTTATCATCACTGATGAGGAAACAGGCGCTGAAGAGTACTATCCCGTTCCTTACGGCTACAAGATCAAGGTGCGTGAGGGCGATGTGGTTGAAAAGGGTGAGTCCCTTACCGAAGGCTCCGTTAATCCTTCCGATATCCTCGAGGTTCTCGGTCAGCAGGCTGTTCAGAACTACATCATCACCGAGGTTCAGAAGGTTTACCGTCTCCAGGGTGTTGATATCAACGATAAGCACATCGAGGTAATCGTTCGCCAGATGCTCAAGAAGGTTCGTGTTGAGGAGGCAGGCTCCAGCTTCATGCTTCCCGGCTCCGTAGTTGACCGCAAGGAGATCTACGAGGAGAACCTGAAGATCAAGGCAAGAATGGAAGCAGGAGAAGAAGGTCTCAAGTTCGTTACCTTCAAGCCTATTATCCAGGGTATCACAAAGGCTTCCTCCAATTCCGACAGCTTCCTGTCCGCAGCTTCCTTCCAGGAGACCACCCGTGCTCTTACAGATGCTGCTATCAAGGGCAAGAGCGACCATCTTCTCGGTCTTAAGGAAAATGTTATCATCGGTAAGCTTATCCCCGCAGGTACCGGTATGGATGTTTACAACAACGTTCAGATCGTCAAGTCCGAAAATGCTGATCATACAGCGGTTCACTGATAACATCAATAACAAACGTTCAAGGTTCGGAGCGGCAGAGATGCTGCTCCGAATTTTCGTTATTTTACCCTCATTAGCAAGGCTTTGATAAGGATGGTAGTAGAAAACCAGTAAAATCAAGGCTTTGCAGACAGCAGGCAGACAGTGCTTTTATAA
>NZ_JAOQKB010000031.1:0-321 GCF_025567215.1 Huintestinicola butyrica | reverse complement strand
GAAAGTCGGTCAGATTATGGAAATCCTGCGTCAGCGTGGCGTTCGCCTTATCGCCATCAATGACGGCGTGGACAGTGCCAGAGGGGACGATGATTTTACCCCTTTCCGCAACATTATGAACGAGTATTACGCCAGAGACACCAGCCGTAAAATCCGTTCCACTTTCCAGTCCAAAGGCAAGTCCGGCAAGCACCTCACAGGCACGGTCATTTACGGCTATCTCTGGAACGAAGCCAGAGACCAATGGTTGGTTGACCCCGAAGCCGCTGATGTGGTCAAGCGCATCTTTGCCATGACGATTGACGGCTACGGTCCGTATCA
>NZ_JAOQKB010000030.1:0-699 GCF_025567215.1 Huintestinicola butyrica | reverse complement strand
ATACGGACCGTAGCCGTCAATCGTCATGGCAAAGATGCGCTTGACCACATCAGCGGCTTCGGGGTCAACCAACCATTGGTCTCTTGCTTCGTTCCAAAGATAGCCGTAAATGACCGTGCCTGTGAGGTGCTTGCCGGACTTGCCTTTGGACTGGAAAGTGGAACGGATTTTACGGCTGGTATCTCTGGCGTAATACTCGTTCATAATGTTGCGGAAAGGGGTAAAATCATCATCACCTCTGGCACTGTCCACGCCGTCATTGATGGCGATAAGGCGAACGCCACGCTGACGCAGGATTTCCATAATCTGACCGACTTTCAGATAGTCACGACCCATGCGGCTCATGTCCTTGATACACAGGTACTCCACATTCCCGGCTTCAACCTCTTTCATCATTGCCAAAAATCCGGGACGGTCAAAGCAAGTACCACTAATGCCATCGTCCGTGAAATGGACAATGTTCGTAAAGCCCTGCCGTGCGGCGAACTCCTCCAACATTGCCTTTTGATTGGATATGGAGTTGCTCTCACGCTGTTGGTCATCATCTTTGCCAAAGTCATCACGGCTCAGTCGTTCGTACAGAGCTGTGATTTTCTCATTTTTTCTCATAACTTGCGCTCCTTTCTTCGGTTTTAGGTTGTGTGTTCTAAGAGACTTCCCAACCGCTTGATTAAGAAGTCTTTTAGAGCATACAACACC
>NZ_JAOQKB010000003.1:125736-296915 GCF_025567215.1 Huintestinicola butyrica | reverse complement strand
AAAAGCTTTCTTTTGAGCCAAGCCTCTCTTGCGAGACAGCTTATTTATTATATCACATCTTTTTGAGTTTGTCAAGTACTTTTTTCAACTTTTTTCAAATTCTTTTTCGATGTGATTTTGTTTCCCATAGAGAAACAAGCTGTTCTTTTCGAGGTTTTTCGCATCTCTTCGAGACAGCTTAATTATAATACCATACTTTTCTTCGTTTGTCAAGTGCTTTTTTACGGTTTGTGCATTTGCACAATCAAACAGTCTCTAAAAGCAACTTGATTGTGCAAATGTATTAAACACATATGCTGTTTTTGATGTTTTCGTACTTTTTCTCCCCTATTCCCTTAACATTCATAATCTCCTCAGGCTTTTCAAAAGGAGTGCTTTTTCTGTATTCTATTATAGCCTCAGCCGTCTTTTCTCCAATTCCGTTCAAGCTCATAAGTTCTTCCGCCGATGCCGTGTTTATATTTACTATATTTACTTCACTGCCTGCTTCACTTAAAGCACTTGCCTCAGCTGTACTTATGCTTTCGATATATGTCACAGCAGCAGTAACTTCAGCCTTTACAGTTTCAGCCGTCTCCTCCTCAGCGTCTATTACCTCTATCTCAGGAATGTAAGCCCTCCTCTGTGCTATCATGCCGCCTGTTACGGAAACGGCAGCGATAAGCATACAAATTATCACCGCCGCAAAAATTTTATTCTTGTCCGTTATCCTCACTCCTCAAAATCAAGGTCATAAAGATCCAGAACTTCTCTTATCTCACCGTAGGAATAGCCCTTTCTCGCCAGCGCCGCCTTTACCTTCTCCACACCCTTGCGGTCAACAAGGTAACGCTCATACTTCTTTTCCACCAGCTCCTCAAGGCGTGCAAAGGAATCGTCCTCCTCCGCAAATTCCTCTAGGGTCTCGTCAATTATGTCGCCGGGGATACCTTTCATGCGCATTTCCTGCCGCACACGGTATTTCCCAAGCTTCTTTACTTCAAAAAGCTGCCTGCACAGCTTCTCCGCATACCGCCTGTCGTTGATGATGCCAAGCTCCGCCAGCCTAGAGCATACCTCAAAGCACACATCCTCGGGATAGTTTTTCTCCAGCTTGTCAAACAGCTCGCTGTAGGAATGGTCACGGCTCTCCATAAGATACAACGCCCTCTCACGGGCCTTGCGCACGTCATTTTTATGTATGAGCATATCCGCCTGCTCTTCCGTGATGTCCATGCCCTTGCTCACTTCGGCGGCAATGTCCCTGTGCAGATATATCTTCATATTCTGCGCCAGTCCGCCGCCGCTCAGCTCAATGCAGACAGTGCTCCCCTTAAACGGGGAAATATCCACTATTTTCATCAGTCAGTATCCACGGGAGTGAACTCCTCGTAATCGTCATCGGCGTCAATGTCGATGTCGATAGCCGCAGTTGGCTCAGAAGCCTCAGCAGCCTCAACCTCATCTGTATTATCGGCAGCACTCTGGGAAGCCGCATTCTTTGCAGCAGCCTTCTTGCTCTTCTTTGATACCATAACAATATTTGCGCTGTTTTCCTTGACCTTCTCCTCGATCTCCTTCATGATATCGGGATTGGAGCGCAGATATTCCTTGGCATTCTCACGACCCTGACCGATCTTCTGACCATTGTAGGAGAACCATGCGCCGCTCTTCTTGATGATATCAAGATCAACAGCCAGGTCGCACACCTCGCCCACACGGTCGATACCCTGACCGAACATCATATCGAACTCGCACTCCTTAAAGGGAGGAGCCACCTTGTTCTTAACGACCTTGCACTTTGTCCTTGCGCCGATTATCTCAGCGCCGTTCTTGATAGGCTCGCCCTTTCTAACCTCGATTCTTACGGAGCTGTAGAATTTCAGCGCACGTCCGCCGGGGGTGGTCTCAGGGTTGCCATATACAACGCCTATCTTCTCACGAACCTGATTGATGAAGATAGCAACGCAGTTTGATTTTGAAATAACGGAAGTAAGCTTTCTCATAGCCTGTGACATAAGGCGTGCCAGCAGACCCACATGAGTGTCGCCCATGTCGCCCTCGATCTCAGCCTTTGTTACCATAGCCGCAACGGAGTCCAGCACGATGCAGTCGATAGCGCCCGAACGTACCAGGGCCTCGGCAATTTCCAGAGCCTGCTCGCCGCTGTCAGGCTGTGATACCAGCAGATTGTCTATATCAACGCCCAGAGCCTTTGCATATACAGGGTCAAGAGCGTGCTCAACGTCGATGAAAGCCACCTCGCCGCCAAGTTTCTGCGCCTGAGCCGCAACGTGCAGGGCAACAGTAGTCTTACCTGAGCTTTCGGGGCCGTATATCTCAACGATACGTCCTCTGGGAACGCCGCCGATGCCCAGCGCCATATCCAGCGTCATAGAGCCTGTGGGGATAACGTCAACGTTGTAATCGGGAGCCTTGCCCAGCTTCATTACAGCGCC
Organism: Huintestinicola butyrica; assembly: GCF_025567215.1. Classification (NCBI taxonomy): domain Bacteria; kingdom Bacillati; phylum Bacillota; class Clostridia; order Eubacteriales; family Oscillospiraceae; genus Huintestinicola; species Huintestinicola butyrica. Next base: position 294,477 of record NZ_JAOQKB010000003.1, on the reverse strand, counting down.
CTTTCCGTAGGTCTTTTCTATATGTGCGATCGCAGCGTCAAGTGCCTTTTTCTTCTCCTCAGCGGTAGCAAGTCTCACAGGCACCTGTTTAGCTTCTTTTTTCTTTTCAGCCATGGTAACTCCTCCTAAAGCATATCATAAGGATAATTATATCATATCCGCCCGATGATTTCAATAAGCCTTATCTTAATTTTATTATAGCACAGCACCTGTCCGCAAATCCGCCCAGCAGTTTACTTGATTATTGCCGAAATTATGAGAGCGATAATTATAAGCCAGATGATTATTACAGGCAGTCCGTAATACCATTTCTTTGGCTTTCCGTTATCCCACATTCCCCGTGATTTTTCACGGCATTCCTCCATAACATCGTCGGGGATAAGCCGCACCGCCATGTATATAAGTCCCCACAGCACGATTATATCATCAATGTACCCTATAACAGGCACAAAATCGGGGATAAGGTCAATGGGTGACAGGGCATAGCCCACCGCCACCGCGCAAATCATCTTCGCAAGCCTTGGCGTATCCTTGTGCCCGATGGCAAGTGCCGCCGCAGGTATCTCTGTCATTATCTGCTCGGCTATCTCCCTTAGTGTCCTGCGCTTTTTCTTTACCTCATCGCCGAAGCAGTCCCAGCAGGCATAAAATCTGCCGAATATCTCCGCAGAATATATAGAGATTCCGTCCTCAAAGAATATCTCCGCCAGAGCCTTTCCGTCGGAAACTTTGAGAGAAATCGCCTCCCCGGTTTCTGTTTCAAGCATATGCTTAAAATCCTCTACCTCGCTGCGGTAAAGGGACTTGTCCTTATTTTCATATACCTTTCCGTCCCTCAGCAGTTTCCTGCCGATGCTGACGATTTTGCCGAAGGAATATCCAATGAACCTCATTTCAAGCCTTGGAATGACGCATTTCTTTTCATTATCCTCATTTTCGGCAGAAGCCCCGCTGACCAGCATTATCATATCATCGCCGTCAAAACGCACCTCATCTATCTGCGCATAAGATAGATCAAAAATCATTCTGTCCGATGAATAACCCATTTTCCACGCCCCGAACCTTTCATTATTTATTCTCTGCGTCCATAAGTACAAAATGATTTTTCCTGAAGTCGATGATGCCCTCTTTTTTCAGCCGTGAAAGCTCCGCCGAAAGTGCGCTGCGGTCGGTGCAGAGGTAATCCGCCATCTGCTGACGGTCAAAGGGAATGTCAAATTCTCTGCCCCTTGCCGCCTGCATGGAAAGAAATGTCATGACCTTTTCACGCACAGTCCGCTTGGAGATACATTCAAGCTTTGCGGAAAGCATAACATTTTTCTCCGCCAGCAGCCTGATGAAATTCTCTCTCATTCTGCCCATAAGGGGCAGCTCAGACGATAAAAACAGCCCGTTTACAGGCACAAAAAGAATACGGCTCTGCTCCGCCGCCGTAACATCAACACGCATTGGAACTGATGCCGCAGCAAAAGCCTCGCCGAAGATATCTCCCCTGCCAAGCCGTGCGATAAGGTTGGTATTACCCCTGAAGTCAACATTTTCAATGCAGACAATACCGCTTATAACAATGCCTGCCGCAGTCGTTTTGTCGCCGCCTGAAAATATCCGTTCCCCCGGCGCATACTCACGTTCGTATGCGCCAAGTTCGCCGATAATATCCTCCGCAGCCTTTTCGTCAATGCCGCAAAACAGCTCCGAAGCAAGAATTTCCGTCATAGCCCATTTCTCTCCGTATTTCCGTATTATTATCTGTGACCGCCGAAGCCGCCGCCTCCGTGATGACCGCCGCCTCCACCGCCCGAGGACGAGTTGGTATGGGAGGTGGTAAACTGCCTCAGAAAAATGTCGCTTCTCGTGTAAATATCTGATTTTTTTGCGTCCATATAAACGCCTGCGTCCGTCTTGGGGTAGGTCTTATATATGTGTATAACAATGCAGCACGTCACGCCCGCAGCCACCAGACCAATGAACACCGCCGTTATGACAGCCGTTCCCGATATTTTTTCCGATGCCTTCAACTCGCCCATGTTGTAGCAGTCCACAACGGAATTTACAAACGTTCTGGCGCAGCCCATGTCGTCATAGTCAAAATAAAGCGTTTTTATCCTGCTGACCATTTTGTCAAACCGTCTGCCGCTGACGTATTTTTCCGCATCACCTGCGATAACAAAGTGACGGTAGCCCACATCGCACAAAAACAATACGCCCGAGGAATCACGTCCGAATGTTTCGTCATAGATCTTCTCAGCCCTGCTCCGAGCAGCCTCGCCCGAGCTGTAGTCAACGTTAAGCGTAACAATGCCGAAGTTCCAGCCCGTTTTCTCCGAAGCGTCCTCCATCATGGAGATAATGGAAGTCTCCTGCTCATCGGAATACAAGTCTGCCTTGTCGTTCAAAAGCACCTGGCCATAAGCAGCGGGAGCACACAATATAACAGCCGCAGCAGCCAGCAGAAGCGCCGCCAAATACCTTACCGTTACCAACCCATATACACCCCCAGAAAATAGCCTGCAATGCCCACAATGGCCGCCATAAGAGCCATAAATACGGCAAGCTTCCCCCCCGAAACGGGATATATGCCTGCCACCTTGCCCGTCTGGCCGTTTATTGCAAAGTTGTAGTTTTTGCCGCCGTGCCTGTAGTTCATAAACCACACAGGCAGCGTCATATAATGCCAGTCTGTGCCAAGCATTCTTACGACCTTTCTCTTTACCCTGACCGTCGTATAGCCGCTTATATCAGCTCTCAGCACGTTGATAGCAGCCGCCTCCACCTTTTCCTTTATGCGCAGAAGCACATCGACCTTGCCAACGTCATACTTGTCGCAAAAAAATCCCGACAGATATGCCATGTCGAAATCCACCAGACCATTGTAGTCAAACGGCTCGATAGCGTCCATTATCTGGTCGTCTATCTTCTTAGAGCCATCAGCGGGAATGCCGTCATAATGGAACTTGCCCTCACGCTCAACGTCATATATTTTTGTGGTAGTATATGTAGTTCTGCCGCTTGTATAGCTGCTGACATTCACTCCCTCAGCCGTGAGACGTGCCTCTGCATCGCAGTCCGCCAGCCAGAAAGGAACATACAGTCCCACCATTTTCTCGATCTGTCCGCTGCTCACAAAATCAAAGGGCAAAAACCACTTGTGCGAGCACTGCTTTCTGAATATCTCCTCCGCCTTTTCACGGGCGATCTTGAAAGGGATAAGCTTTTCGGGACGATAATCCCCCTCAAGCCTGCCTTTCAGAGTAACAGGATTGTGGCAGTAGTAGCAGAAGCTTGCCGCCGTGTTGTGGTCGCAGATGATCTCCGCACCGCAGCTGGAGCATATGTAAACGTCCGTATCCTGTGCAAACTGCTCCGCAGCAGCCGCCTTTTCGCTGTCCTGAGCGTCAGCATGAGCGCATGACGTTATCTCATCAGCGCTGAAATCCGAGCAGCACCAGCCGCATATAAATTTCTGCCTGTCAGCGTCAAACACCAGCTCGCCGCCGCAGTTAGGGCATTTGTACGAAACGGTGGAGTTGTCCATTTTGTGTTATAACCTTTCTTTCAATATCAGAAGCTTTAAAAAAGGACGCCCGAAGGCGCCCTTTCTATACTATTCGGCATTGCCTTACGGTTACTGTCTCTTTGCGCCGCAGCCTGAGCAGAAGTTGCCTGTGTTCTTTGTGCCGCAGGAGCATACCCACTCGCCTGCAGGCTTGGGAGAGCCGCAGTTGGAGCAGAATCTGCCCGTATTTGTCGTACCGCAGGAGCAGGTCCAGCTTGTGTTCTCAGGCTTCTTGGAGCCGCAGCCGGAACAGAAGTTGCCTGTATTTACAGTTCCGCAGGAGCACTTCCACCCGTTAGCTGCCTGATTCTGCTGTGCAGCCTGCTGAGCTGCCTGCTGAGCTGCCTGCTGTTGTGCCATCTGAGCCGCATTTGTCTGGGAAGCAGCGCTCATAAATCCGCCCGCTGCGTTCATACCCATACCCATACCCATGAAAGCATTTGCAGCACCGCTTGTGTTGGAGCCTGCTGCCTGCATTCCCTGAGCCACGGAGGACTGAACAAATCCCTCTCTGATAGTGGGGTCGCTCATCATAGCGCCCTTGTTTCTCATGTTGATAAGAGCCTTGGACTCATCGTCATAGGAGATGCTTGCCAGACCAACGGAGCATACCTCGATACCTCTCAGGTCGTTCCAGTCAGCATCCAGCACGTCAGCCATGTACTTTGAAAGCTCTCTGGACTTTGATGTGATAGCGGAAATTCTCACGCCGTCAACAGACATCTGATTGATAGCAGACTGGAGAGCGTCCATAAACTCATTGAAGAGCTGCTCTGAAAGGTCCTTTATCTCGATCCTGTCAGTGCCCTTGGGAGCAAATTCGGTAAAGAACTTGATAGGGTCAGTGATCTTGATGGAGTATGAACCGTGAGCACGGAGAAAAAGCTCAGCATTGTAGAAATTATCGAAATAGTTTACGGGGTTGCGTGTGCCGAACTTGATGCCCTTGATCTCAGCGGTGTTGATGTAATAAACATACTGCTTCTGAGAGGGAACTCCGCCAAACTGGAATCTCTTCCATGTTTCCTTAACGGAATCCTTCAGCTCACCGTTGAAGATGGAAGGAGCAGAGGAGTTATTTACCTCATAGTAGCCCTCCTGAGCACTGTAGTCAACGATCTTGCCGCCGTCCATAAGGAGCATAAGAGTGTTGGGATAAACGTGTATAACAGAACCATTGGAAACATAGTTGTCGGTTCCCTTCTTGTTGGAACCTTTCTTAACAGCAACGCCCTTTACAAGCAGGGTGCTGTCGCTCATATCATCGGGTTCGATAACTTCCTTCCAGGAATCGGAAAGTACGCCTGAAACGGATGAAACAGCAGCTGAAATAAGACCCATAATAATGATCCTCCTTGAATGTTAAAAATATTACTTTTTCTTTTTTGTGATAATGCCGGCCACAACAGCACCGATTATAAGGATACCCGCAACCACCAGAACGATGATATAGGTACTGCTCTCAGTGTTGCCCGTAGCAGGTGAGGCAGCCGCAGCAACGGGATTGCCGCTTAAACATACAGCAGCCGAAACCATCGCCGCACTTATTTTTTTTAGAAAATTCATTTGATATTTTCCTTTCAAATTTTCTGTTGAAATTATTATAACATAGTGTGATGAAAAAATCTACATATTTTTTCATTAAAATCTGATTATATTTACTGTAACATCTCACCATAATTTTTAATTTTGCTCTAACAGATATAAAAAAGCCGCCCGGAAAATCCGAGCGGCTTTAATTACTTAGCTGTTTGGCTTAAATCAGATTCAAGCTCAAATTACTTTCTCTTGGAGATAAGAGCAGCAGCGCCGGCAGCAACCATTACAACAGCGATGGTAGCAGCAGCAGTGTTGCCTGTAGCAGCAGGAGCAGTAGTGGTGTCAGCAGCGGGAGCCTCAGTAACCTCAGCAGCAGCCTCAGTAACTTCCTCAACAGCAGCGTCATCAGCAACAGTCTCGTCAGCAGCAGCGTCCTCAACTACTTCCTCAGTAGCCTCGTCAGCAGCAGCTTCGTCCTCTGCAGGAGCAGCCTCTTCTTCGGTAGCAGCCTCTTCTTCGGTAGCAGCCTCGTCCTCAGCAGCAGCCTCATCGGTGCCGAAGCAGTAGTCGTAAACCTTATCCTCATCAATGATGGTGTAAGCAGCCTCAGGAGCACCAGCCTCGAGGTTAGCAGACTTAACGATTACGTTCTGAACCTGGAAGCCCAGACCGCTGTCGCCGAGAGTAGAAATGGTATCAGCAGTGATAACGAACTCTACAGAAGTCTGATTTTCCTTTACAACGATGAAGCCATCAGCCTTAGCAACCATAGTATCGGAAGTGAGCTGGTCGGTAACTCTTGTCCAGCTGTTATCGTAATCCATGGGAGCGAGGAGGAACTGGTCAGCAGTGTTAGCAAGGTTCTTGGTCTCGATGTCGAGAGTTACCTTAACGTCGCCGCCGATTGCCTCGAGCTCAGTCTTAGGAATGCAAGCACCTGCACCCCAAGAACCAACATAACCGTCGTCGAGTGTTACAGTAGCAGCAAATGCGCTAACTGCGGACATTGTTACAGCCATAGCAGCTGCGGTGAAAGCAGCCATAAGTTTCTTCATGTTCATAATATTTTACTCCTTTGTTGGCATAAAGCCGATAAATTTATGTAACGATCAGATCTGCTTAGAAGCAGATCAATCAACCGTTCCGTCAATTATTTAGTTTAGTAAGATTACTTTCTCTTGGAGATAACAGCAGCAGCGCCTGCAACAGCCATTACAGCAGCGATAGATGCAACAGCAGCATTGCCTGTAGCAGCTACGGGAGTAGCAGCAGTATCAGCAGCGGGAGCCTCGGTAACCTCTTCAGCAGCAGCCTCAGTTACTTCCTCAGCAGGAGCAGCAACTTCCTCAGCAGCGGTATCCTCAACAACCTCTTCAGCAGCAGTGTCTTCAACAACCTCAGCCTCAGTAGCAGCCTCTGTTACTTCAGCGGTGGTCTCTTCAACAGCAGCAGTTGTTTCCTCAGCAGCAGCTTCCTCAGTGGTAGCAGCCTCTTCGGTAGCAGCAGCAGTTACGCCAACAGGAAGAGCATTGCCGTCCTTATCCTTAAGAACGATGTTATCAACGTACATTACATAGTTAGTATCAGCAGCCCATCTCATGATACCGAAGAAAGGATTGGTACCCTCGGCAGTGTACTTGGAAGCAGGAAGAAGGAACTTCTTGGTAGCGTGAACCTTAGCGGGCATACCCTCAGTGTAAGCGTTCTCGTCCTCGGAAGCCCAGTCAGTCTGAGTCCAGTTGGGGTTAACCTGAGAACCCTTCGTGTCGTTCTGATCGAATCCGCCTGCGGAAGCGATAACGCCGCCTGCCCAGCCTACCATCTCAGTTTCGCTCTTGGGAACGAAAGTAAGATCCATCTCGATAGTAGAGATCTGAACGGTGTTTTCTCTTGCAGTGATCTTGTCGAGGTCGAACCAAACCTTGGGAACCTTACCGGTCTGCTGAACGTCAACCTTCAGCTGCTTGGAACCGTCGTAGTCCTCAACGGAAAGTACAGAGTTATCGGAACCGTCATCGAGGTTCAGATAAACGAAAGAATAATCTCCGTCCTCAAAGTCGATCTTAGTGCCTTCTGTAAGAGCAGAGGTGCTTACAGAAAATGCAGAAACCATTGATGCAGCCATTGCTACAGCAGCAACAGAAGCAAGTGCCTTTTTCATTTTCATGATTTTATCTCCTCCTTGGTACACTTTGGTACCAAATATTTATTTGTACAGTAATTATAACATTACATCAGGCTAAATTCAAGATACATATCTCACAAATTTGCAAGCCAATGTCTCACATTATGTACAATTTTCCACAAAGAAAAACGTCATTTCGTGCAGATATTGTATTTGCCTGCCCTGTCCGCCGCACATATCGTATGCCGCAGATATGCAGTTCTCAGCCCTACGGCCGTCATAATTCCTGTGCCCGTACCTGTTCCGTATATTTTCAGCATCTCAGTCTCAAATATACAAAACCACACCGTAATTATACCATTTTTTATACAATAAAAACAATTACCCCTTTAAACAATGTTAAAAGGGGTAATTTGTTGATTATGCACAAAATCACTTATTCTTTTTTCTTGTCATAGCGACCGCATAGCCGGAGATAACAACAGCAGTTGCAGCCGCAGCCGCAGCGGTGTTTCCGGTGGTGGTAGATGTTGTCTTTTCATCGGACTCGGGTACTTCGGCACCGTCTGTATTTTCTGTTGAAGCAGTTGTTTCTTCGGGAGCAGCTTCCTCGGCAGTATCTTCCGCAGCTGTCTCCGCAGGAGCTTCAGCAGCCTCGGTCACAGTGGGAGCAACATCAGCCGTATCTTCGATAGCAAGCTCAATCTCATTTCCGCTGTCATCAAGGAATCTGATATTATCAACATACATATTATATGCCACGTCAGCACCCCATCTCATAAGGAGCATATCGGTGTTTTCGGTGCCGTTCACGAATTTCTCGGAGGGAAGCAGGAACTTTCTCTGGATAACAGTTACCTCAGAAACAGGATTTTCATATTCTCCGCATTCCCATGAGGTCTGTGCCCATGCAGGTGACTTTTCGCCGCCCTGAGTGCCTATGGCACCGCCTGCCCAGCCAATGGGAGTAGCTCCGTCCTTTGATTCAAAGGTAATTTCCATTTCAATGGTCTTTACCTTGTCAAAATCATCGGAAGCAAGAAGCTGATTTATACTGAAATTTACCTTAGGAACGTTTGCACAGTCCTGAACATCGACTTTCAGCTGCTTTGAGCCGTTGAAATCCACTACAGAAAGAACGGAAGCATCTCCGCCGTCATCTGTTTTCATGGATACGAAGCTGTAGTTTCCGTCCTCAAAATCAATTACAGACTGAGCATAAGCACTTACAGAAGCTGAGCATACAGCCAGAAGTGCAGCCGCACCTGCGGTCATAACTCTCATTTTTTTCATTTTTATTTCTCCTCACCTTTTCGGGACACTGAGACAGCTATCCCTATTTATCTACATTTTATTATATTACAAATCGGTATGATTTTCAATAGGCATTGTAACGATTTTGTAACCATTGCTTTGTACGTTGTTACTACATTGTTACCAAGACGATTCCTTATAAATCACAACTATTTTGCAGTATCATGCAGATAATACTAATCACCAATAAAACTATAGACAAAAAATCATCGCATAATCCATATACGCAAGATTATGCGATGATTTTTTGTATAGCTTTTAATTGGTGCTTAGTATAAAGTAAAAGAGTCCGCACCGACGGGTACGGACTCTTTCAGAAAAGGAGTAAATTTGTGAGTTGTTATTGATTACTTGGACTTCTTAACTGCGATCGCAGCAGCAGCAGCTACAGCCATAACACCGGCAAGAGCAGCAGCGGAAGTGTTGCCTGTTGCAGCGGGAGTAGTAGCAGCAGTGTCAGCTGCGGGAGTCTCAGCTACAGTCTCTTCAGCAGGAGCTTCAGCAACAGCCTCATCCTCAGCGGGAGCCTCAGCAGCAGCGTTGGGATCAGCAAGTGTGAAGGTTACTTCAATGAGGTTAGCGGGGTTGCACTTATCGGAATCGATAGGGCAGTAGTGCTCATCGGTGAGGTCACCGGTCTGACCGTAAGCGTTCTTGATCTCGATTCTGAAGTTGCCGTTCTCCTCGATATCGCCGTAAACGATCTTGGAGTTGTCAACATCGAGAGAAACGCCGTCAACGAGGATGCTGTCGATAGTAGCAACAGTGTTGTCAACAGTAAACTCAGCGCCGCCGCCTACGATATCTACGCAGAATACGAGTGCGCCGTTAGCGTTTGCGCCCTGCATAGCTTCGCAGTCAGCAGAAACAGTGTATGTACCGTAACCGCTTACAGTAGTATCACCGGAAATGCCCTCGGACATATGAGACCAAGCCCAGTCATTATCAGCGTACATAAGGAATGCGTTGTAATCAGCAGCGGATGCGCTTACTGCCATAACAGAAAGAGCCATAGCGGAAGCAGCAGCTACAGAAGCAATTCTTCTGAATTTCATTATAATCTCCTCCAATTTTTTATACAGTTAATAAACTTGCTGACGGATTTTCCGTCTGATTATTCATATTGTAATTATACACCTATTGCATAAAAAAAGCTATATCAATATTGCCGAATTTGCGCATATTTTCCTTATACATTTTAGCTAAACGATTACATTTGGCCTGTAATCGTTTAAGCCGAAGCCTGATTTTTAAGCAATAGTGATTGCTTAAAGGCAAAAGAAAAAGTCCGTCCCGAAAATGGAACGGACTTTTTTGAAGTTTTTGATTTGAGTATAAACTCAGATTACTTAGCCTTCTTAGCAACAACAGCAGCTGCAGCAAGAGCTACAGGGATAACTGCCATAGCAACGGGAGAGTTGCCTGTTGCAGGAGAAGGAGCGGGAGCAGGAACTTCCTCTTCGGTAGCCTCGGTAACTTCCTCAACAACCTCTTCGGTAGTTACTTCCTCAACGATTTCTTCATCGTCATCGATCTCATCGCCTTCACCGTCGATACCCTCAGCCATTGCGGAAATGCTCATCATAGAAAGTGCCATTGCAGAAGCTGCAAGAGCGGCAAGAAACTTCTTCATAATTGTTTTCCTCCAAATTCTTTAATAATTGGTAATTGGTGCTTTTAGCATGGTTTTATTATAGCACAATTCAAAATGCACTACAACCATTATTATAACAAATTTTCCTGAGGATTTTCACGGCAACTTGCACAATTTCCACAAAATCCACCGCAAAATCTCTTAACTTATCACAAAACGGTAACAGACGTAACATTTGAAAAACGTCTATTTACCGCATATTGCGGCTCTGCGGCGTGACACCCCTGATTTTTGGGACATATCCGCAACATGCCCATGATATCCACTCCCCGATCGGGATATCATATACTATAATAATAGTGGTACTAAGAAGTCATCTTTGCAAGTTTGATTTTTCATCTGCCCAAACATTCAGCTTGCAATTTAAATAAAAATATGTTATAATTACCTAAAATAAGAAGATGAAAGGAATGCGGAAAGTTCCGTATAAATGAAAATGGAACAGACAATAGAATCAAAAAATCCCCTGGGCACCGAACCTGTAGGCAAGCTGCTTTTGCAGTTCTCCGTCCCCGGAATAATCTGCATGGTGGTGAATGCACTATATAATATAGTAGATCAGGTATTCATCGGCAGAGGAATAGGCTACCTTGGCAACGGTGCCACAAACGTAATTATGCCAATGACCGTCATCGCACTGGCGCTTGCCCTTATGCTTGGCGACGGTGCAGCCGCATATCTGAGCCTGAAGCTGGGTGCAAACGAACCCGAACACGCCGCAGAGGGCGTTGGCGGAGCGTCCGTCTTTCTGGTAATAGTGGGCGTGATACTGGCAGCCATATACCTTATCTTTACAAAGCCACTTTGTATGCTTTTCGGAGCTACCTCCGAAACTCTCCCCTATGCGCTGGACTACGGCAGGATAATTGCCATCGGTCTTCCCTTCTCATGTATCAGCGTTGGCTATTCAGGCGTTATCCGTGCAGACGGCAGCCCCAAGTTCAGCATGGCAGGCCTGCTGGCAGGAAGCGTCATCAACCTCATCTGCGACCCCCTGTTCATCTTCGTGTTCAAGTGGGGCATCAAGGGCGCAGCCATAGCAACTATCCTGGGTCAGTTCGTAAACGCCGCAATGTGCGTTTGGTATTACATATTCAGACTCCGTCACATCAGGCTGAAAAAAGAATATCTCAGACCCCGTCTCAAAGCCATTGAAAAGATATGCTCCATGGGCGTTTCAAGCTTTATCACCCAGATGTCCATAGTGCTGGTAATGGCAGTTTCCAACAACCTGCTGGTAAAGTACGGCGCAATGAGCATATACGGTGCCGAGATACCCATGACCACCATGGGTATCACCATGAAGGTCAACCAGATAATGATAGCCGTTGTAATAGGTCTTGCCACAGGCGCACAGCCCATATTCGGCTTCAACTACGGCAGCGGTCAGACCGACAGAGTAAAGAAAACTCTGAAAATAACCCTTATCATTGCAGAATCGGTGCTCATATGCGCATTCCTGCTTTTCCAGTTTGCTCCCATGTCGGTAGTAAGCATCTTCGGAAGCGAGTCGCAGCTTTACAATGAGTTTGCCGTAAAATGTATGCGCACATTCCTTATGCTCTGCTGCATAAATGGCTTCCAGCTGGTAAGCGGCATATTCTTCCAGGCAATAGGCAAGCCTGCGTTCTCGGCAATACTCAGCCTTTCCCGTCAGGTACTTTTCCTTATCCCCGCAATGTTCATACTTCCCACATTCATGGGAGTTGAGGGCGTTCTGTGGGCAGGTCCCGTGGCAGACGGAATGGCATTTATTCTGGCAATTACACTTCTTACCATTAACCTCAGAAAAATGAAATAAGTGAAACAAAAGCAGTCCCATAAACTTATTTTGGTATTTTTAAATGCCGCAATCAAATTGTCTTAAAATTACAGTTTAACGGGTCACGCTTAAAATAAATCATCGGAAAGGATGGTCCATATGGCAAAAACACAGATAATCACTATCGGAAGACGTTTTGGCAGCGGAGGAAGAGTGATAGGCAAGTGCCTGGCAGAAAAGCTTGGCATTCCCTTCTATGACAAGGAGCTGATAACCGCAGCAGCAAAGCAGAGCGGTCTGTGCGACAGCTTTTTGCAGAATTTCGAGGAGACACCCACTTCCAGCCTTATGTATTCACTGGTAATGAACGCCCAGAACGGCGGCTTCTATATGGGCAAGCCCATTGAGCTGGTGGCATACGAAGCACAGATAAACGCAGTCCGTGAAGCAGCAAAGAACGGTCCCTGCGTTATCGTCGGAAGATGCGCCGATTATATCCTCAAGGACGACTACGATGTAGTAAGCGTGTTCATCACCGCTTCCCCCGAATACAGAGCAGCCAGAGCCGCAAAGCTTGAGAACATCTCCATAAAGGAAGCTCAGGCAAAGCTCAACCGCATGGACAAGGCAAGAGCGTCTTACCACAACTACCATGCCGAGACCAAGTGGGGTGCCAGCGACAGCTACGAGCTGTGCATCAACAGCGAAAAGCTCACCACCGAACAGGCAGCTGATCTTATCAAGTTCTATATTGATAACAGGAAGGCTCCTGAGGAGTAATTTTCCTGCATAAAAACTTATCCCTCGTCAAATCGTTTGGATTTGACGGGGGATTTTTGTTTAAATTTTAGCGCAAAGCTTCTTCCAACTCTTCCTCTGTATATCCAAAGGTGTAATCTTCATCCTTTCCATTTGACATCCAGATAAGAGCAGCATCGTAAACATCTAACGACTCATCATCTTCATCGTCATCATAATCGTCATACTCAGCTTCTCTTTTATCATCATCATTATTTTTCCTGTTTTTAAATAAGTCAAGCAGACCCATTATTATTTTCTCCTTTCAAATTTTCATCCTTACTCATCATCGTATTCGCCGTTAAGGTACTTTTTTCTGTCTGACATATGCTTAGCCGCAAGCTTGCTGCCATGCCGCAGCCCGTCAGATATCATTTCCGTAAAATAAGAATCCTTTTCCTCGCACAAATCTTTAAGCTCATCAATGCGGTTATGAAGCGCCTCATTCTCCTCTTCAAGCTCTGCCACTCTGTCATCATCACTGTTTTTGAATAAACCAAATAACATATCATTTTCTCCTTTCATTTCTCGGCTTCAATAAATTTCTTAAATAAAATTACTATACTTTTTTATCACCCTCTTCTATTTGCAAAGCCATGATATTTTATAATTACCTGTGCATCCGGGGAATACCATTTTCCATAAATAGGAGAAAGTCCATCAATCGTTATTGATTCAACCTTTCCCGGCTTATCCAACACACCCAGAAAAAGATCTTGGAGATTAACAGCCATAATATTTTTAAACCCCATTTTGGCATAATTAGACTGAACCACCTGATAATTTTCATCCTGATTTCCACTAAACGTTAGTTTGACCATTCCGTTGCGGGCATTTTCTGCATCATTGCGCCACTTCAATATCAGAAAAAGGACTGCCATAATTATAATTCCTATGCTCAAAAGGAAAAATCCTGCAATAATTGAATTATCTGTATCAGAGCCTGCGCATAAAACAACTCCTATAACTATAAAAAACAGAGAAACCAAAAATGTTATAACAGATATCAGGAGAAAACGCTTTTTCTCATTTTTTTCACTTAGCTCACGTTCCTGCTCCTGTCGGCGTGCCTTTTCCCGTTCTTCTATTGCCTGTGCCTGCTTTCGTTCTTCCATTTCAAGCTGACGCATTTTTATTTCAGCTTCTTTTAACCTTGCTTCATCAACAATTCTTTGCGTGCTTCTGTAATCATCAAGCATGATTTTTGCACCGCAGTACTGACAAAATGCAAAATCCCTGTTGTTGTCATCAATATTCAGTTCAGCACCGCAGCCGGGACATTTACAAGCTCTCATATCATCTTTCCCCCTGAAGATAATAATTTTAATTCATATAAATATGAATTATTCTTCCTGTAATTATACTATTATTCTTCCTGTTTGTCAAGTGAAATAGGAAGTATAATTCTTATAAATAGGTAAAAATACGATTAAATATGAGCTATTATTCCTATTATAATTTTAAAAGGAGAAAGATAATGCTTGTATATGATTTCAGAACAATAGGCAATAAACTGCTGGCAATACGCAAGAAAGTGGGACTTACACAAAGTGAAGTAGCCGACGCCGCAAATCTTTCCGACAGAACATATGCCGACATTGAACGTGGCACCGTTAACATGAGAATAGAAACTATCCTTAAAATATGCGGAGCACTGCATATCACCCCCGATGCAGTGCTTACCGATGACAATCCAAACCTTGCCGCCAAGCAGGCGGAGCTTCTGGAACAGCTTGACCACTGCACCGTTCAGCAAAAAGAGACCGCTCTCGAATTATTGTCTGTATATCTCAGGTCAACAAACGGGCCTACCGTATAATGCAATACGCATACAAAAAAAGCCATCGCACAATCATAAGATCATGCGATGGTTTTTATCATATCAAACGTATCCGACTGTTACTTCTTCCTGAAAATCAGCATTTTCTGCACAAACTTGTTGATAAACTTCAGATTCCGGAACGGCTTCAGTATAGGATATATCTTCACCATACCACGGGTAATGTTGTCGTCCTTGACCTTTTCAAAGCCCTTTGCCACATCACCCAGATCATCAAAGCTGTCCGCACCGAAAACAAATTTCGCACCTGTTTTCTGAATGGACTTCTCGAGATCTTCCTTGTTGACCCACTTTTTCGCCAGGCACTCCATAATAACATAGGCATTGTCAAAATTATCACGGATAATGCTCAGCATCTTTGCGTTTTCCTCCGCTGTAAGGTACATGGAAAGACCTTCGATTACGAAAAGCATTTTTCCTCTTACAGTGACCTTTTCGGGCCATGACGTGTCAAAAGCAGATGCACCGATAGTGGAAACACGTCCATGCTCGTTGTATATCTGGTCACGGACCTCAATGGTCTCGGGCAGATCAAGATTGTACCATGTTATCCTGCCGTTATCCATGCGGTAAAATCTCGTATCAAGACCGCAGGCAATGTTCACAACAACGCAGTCGGGATTTTTCTTGATAAAATCCCCCACCAGCTCGTCCAGAACTATAGACCTTGCAATAACTCCGTTACCCATGGTAGAGTCGCTGTGAGCGTCATCAAAATCATAATCCAGCTTGTCAACAATTTCAACAGCCTTTGCGTCATAAAACTTGCAGTTCTTGCTTTTCGAGTATTTTGCACGTGCATAAAAGCTCTGGAGCATTGTTTCCGCAGCTCCGTTAAGCGTAGGTTTGATATTTTCCATATTATTTCCCCTCCGACATAATTATATCAGAGCAGATATTGGTAAGTCAATTCGAACTATTTTACTGATAGAGGATATCCGCCAGCCTGCACATTATTTCCGCACTTTGGGTGATATCATTGAGCCTGCCGTTTTTCCGAGCATTTCTCACAATAAATATTATGACGGGAAGCGTGAACAGCAGAAAAATGCCCCCATAAAATGCCACAGCCAACAATACCACATTCATTATGATCCCCCTCAATGTTATTATATCTCTATATTATCATATCATTGGGAAGTCTGAATGATGGCTGTGTAAGACCGCAGTAAAATTTCAGCCGTTTTTGCTTTTTTTCATAAGACTTATTGTAGCTTCAACTGAAATGCACTCAGCATACCTGCCATTCCACATAAATTCATTATAATATATATAACTGTTTTCGGCGGACATATATTCGTTGTCAAAAGTCGAGTTTGCAAAATTCGGCACAATTACCCTGAAACCATGTTCAAAGCCGCATTTTACCGACGCATCAATGCAATAATCCGTTTGCAGTCCCGTAATGATAATATCATTCTCCCCCTTTGAATGCAGATATTCAAGCAGCCCCGTGTCTCTGAACGGACTGTTCACCCGCTTGTCAAAAATCTTTTCACCCTTAGCCGGAGCAAAGCCGCTGTATATCTCATACCCTGCCTTGCCTTTTGTCAGCTCACACCCTTCACCGTCATCATGGCGGACATATATGACCTCAACGCCATTTGCCCTTGCCTCTCCGATAAGCTGCTTTACATTGGCAATGAACCTGTCTGCCATATACAGCTTGTCAGTCGTTATAAGTTCCTGCGCATCTACAACTAAAAGAACCATATTATCACCCCATAAAAGTTTATGTAAATATTATAACAGTCTGTAAAAAGCCTGTCAATCATATATTGACACCCTTATTTTTCAATGTTATAATTAGCATATGCTAATTATAATAAAACAAGATATCGGAGGAGAAATATGAAAATCAACGCAAAAAAAATGAAGCTTGACCTGATGCTGGGCGCATTGGGTGCACTGCTCATGGTCGTAGGCGACCTCGCCCTCAGCATAATACATTCTGACAAATCCGACAGGGGACTATATGTCCGTGAAGCCTACATGATCGGCTCTTATCAGCTGTGGCGGCCCGTGCTGCTTTTTGCAACGGGATTGGTAGGAATGTTTTTCTATTCATTCGGCATAAAAGCCATGTTAGACCAGATAGACCCCAAGTGCCGCAAGCTGCGTGCAGTTATGAAATACGGCGGACTTGCATACATATGCACAGGCGCAGCGCTCCACTTTTTCATCGGCACACTTTCCTACTGGATGACCGTTTTTTCCGCTGAGTTCGGCAGAGAAACAGCAGTACGTCTGGTTGATGACTACTACAGCCGATTTATGCCCGCCGCCTCTATCGCATATCCTTTCATCGCTCTTCTACTGCTGGGCAGTTTCATTTCGATAGTTTCAAACCGCACTATTCTTCCCAGAAAAATGCTTCTGTTCAACATACTCCCATGGCAGCTGATACTTGTGCTTGTCCCCGATATCCATCAGATGATATCTCCAAACATCACCACCATGGATTACGTAATGAGCCAGTCATCGGGAAATCTTGCGGCAGTTATCATGTTCGTATCCCAGTTCATATGGCTTACAAGGAATGAAAAGAAACTTGAGCAATAATTCTGCCGTAAATTTATATAATTTATATTTTGTCACCCAATAATATTAAAAATCCCTCATATTTACTTAAATCCTCTTGATTTTTTTCGCTTATATTGCTATAATTATATAGTTGTATATTTCGCAAAATGCGATATCATATTTATAAAAGGAATGAAAAAAATGCTGGATATCAAATTTGTCAGAGAAAATCCCGACATCGTAAAAGAAAATATCAAGAAGAAGTTTCAGGACAGCAAGCTTCCTCTTGTTGACGAGGTAATCGACCTGGACGCTAAGTCCCGTGCTGCAAAGCAGGAGGCTGATGAGCTGAGAGCTCAGAGAAACAAGCTTTCCAAGCAGATCGGCGCTCTTATGGGTCAGGGCAAGAAGGAAGAGGCTGAGGAAGTCAAGGCTCAGGTAACACGCTTCGGCGATCGTCTTGCTGAGCTTGAAGTTCAGGAGACCGAGCTTGCTGAAAAGATCAAGAAGATAATGATGACTATTCCCAACATCATTGACCCCTCCGTTCCCGTTGGTAAGGACGACAGCGAAAATGTTGAGCTTGAACGTTTCGGTGAGCCTGTAGTTCCCGACTTCGAGGTTCCCTATCACACCGATATCATGGAGCGTCTTAACGGCATCGACCTTGACGCTGCAAGAAAGGTTGCAGGAAACGGCTTCTATTATCTCATGGGCGACATTGCACGTCTCCACTCCGCAGTTACCGCTTACGCAAGAGACTTCATGATCGGCAAGGGTTTTACTTACTGTATTCCTCCTTTCATGATCCGTTCAAGCGTTGTAACAGGCGTTATGAGCTTTGCCGAAATGGATGCTATGATGTACAAGATCGAGGGCGAGGATCTTTACCTCATCGGTACAAGTGAGCACTCCATGATCGGTAAGTACATTGATACAGTTGTTGATGAATCCACACTTCCTCATACCCTCACCAGCTACTCCCCCTGCTTCCGTAAGGAAAAGGGCGCTCACGGCATCGAGGAAAGAGGCGTTTACCGTATCCACCAGTTTGAAAAGCAGGAGATGATAGTTATCTCCAAGCCCGAGGACAGCATGGAGTGGTTCCACAAGATGTGGCACTACACCGTTGAGCTTTTCCGTTCCATGGACGTTCCCGTAAGAACCATCGAGTGCTGCTCCGGTGACCTTGCAGACCTGAAGGTCAAGTCCTACGACGTTGAGGCATGGAGCCCCCGTCAGAAGAAGTACTTTGAGGTAGGAAGCTGCTCCAATCTTGGTGACGCTCAGGCAAGAAGACTTGGCATCAGAGTAAAGGCAGAGGACGGCAGAAAGTATTTTGCCCATACTCTTAACAACACCGTTGCCGCACCTCCCAGAATGCTTATCGCTCTGCTTGAAAACAATCTCAATGCAGACGGTTCCGTAAATATCCCCAAGTCTCTCCAGCCTTACATGGGCGGAAAGACAATCATCACTCCTTCCAAGTAATCATAGAATATGCAAAATGCTGCAGCAGTTTACACTGGGGCAGCATTTTTTTTTGCAGTAAAAAAGGAAACGGATAAATCTTTTTTATCAATCTCAGTTTTTGTTCCACGTGGAACTTTATAACAAACTCTGTTTTCAGAAAACAAAATGACTTTCAACACTCATTAGAAAATTGTTGAAAGTCATTTTTATTTTTAATGAAACAAATAAAAAAGCCATTTCCGAGTATTCCCGAAAATGGCTTTAAGTATATTTACTTTAAGTTGCTGAAAAAATTAGCCGTTGAGCTTCTTAGCGAGCTGGCTCTTCTTTCTTGCAGCCTGGTTCTTGTGCATGATACCCTTAGCGCAAGCCTGGTCAACCTTCTTGATAGCAAGCTTGATAGCCTCAGGGGACTTCTCAGCGTCAGCAGCCTTGATAACAGTCTTAAGGTTGGACTTAACCATCTTGTTCTGAAGTGTCTTAGCGTTGATAACCTTTACTCTCTTCTTAGCGGATTTAATATTAGGCATAATGTTGAACCTCCATCAAAAGTTTTCTGTGAATGATAACACCCACAGCCATTAACATATTTATCTGTTTTATCTGTAAACGGATTAACAGCCGTGAATAAAGCCATCGACACGGTGCTGGCTTTTGCGGAGCGTAATGACATCGTTCCAATCACGCTTATAAAATCCTGCCTCGAAAACATTTATTGTCGGCCAAATATTTTCGGACACTATAATATTATACCATCTTACGGCAGTAATTTCAATAGAATTTAATGTAAAATTTTCTAATACACATCACGGGTATTTTTAGTTATTTTGTACATAATACAATCAGCTATATAAATCAAGAAAGGTGTAATAAAAATGCTTTCATCAAAGTATTCACGTACCGATCTGGCAGTGGAGCTTTTTGACCCCGACTCAAACCAGCTTCCAAAAGGCATACGCCGCAAGCTGAGGAAAAGCTCCGTCTGCTCCATTACCGAAATAATCGTTGATGACATGGTCGCAGGCATTCGCATAGGCAAAAGCAAGGGCAGATACATTACTATTGAAACAGACCGTCTTTCCGCTCACCCACAGGATTTTGCGGAGCAGTCCTCAAACATCTCCGATGAGTTGTCCGCACTTATCCCCGACAAGGAACGTTTGCTTGTGGTAGGTCTTGGCAATAAGAGCATAACCCCCGACGCTCTCGGTCCTCTCAGTGCATCACGCATTATCGCCACACGTCATGTCACAAAAGAAAACGTAGGTTCTGAACTTTCGGGTCTGCAGCTTAATTCTGTCTCGGTGCTCTCCGCAGGTGTTATGGGGCAGACAGGCATTGAATCCTCGGAGATGATATATGCCGTCTGTGAAAAGGTTCAGCCCACCTGCATAATCGCCATTGATGCCCTTGCCTGCAGCGATATCTCACGTCTTGGCACGACCATTCAGATAACCGACTCAGGTATCTCCCCCGGCTCAGGCGTTCAGAATCGCCGCAAGGAGCTTTCAAAGGAAACTCTGGGTATCCCTGTCATTGCAATAGGCGTGCCCACCGTAGTTGATATGCACAGCATCGTCCACAGCATCACAGGCACAGCCCCCGATAAACACCTGCCGAATATGATGGTAACTCCCCGTGATATTGACAAGCTCATTGAGCGGGCAGCTCACCTGCTGGCATTTTCCATTAACCGTACCGCACAGCCGAAGCTTTCAAACGAAGATATACTTTCTTTAATGTGATAACTGATGTGATAAAAACAGCCGCAATGTTCCACGTGGAACACTGCGGCTATTGTGTTTTAATTTTCACTATTATAATTGCCGTTTTCAATGCTTATAAGCTCATTTGTCAGCCTGCAAAGGTCGTCCTTGTCCTCAAAAGTGAGAACGATCTTGCCCTTGCCGTTTCCGTTGCCGCTTATCTTAACACCACGGTTAAGCCTGTCCTTTAAACTAAGCTCCATTTCAGTAAAGAAATTCTTCATCTGCTTATCCTTAGGCTCTGTCTTGATGACAGCGTCGTCATCACCCTCGCCATTGAAACGTGCAGCCAGCTTTTCAGTGTCACGAACACTGAGCTTGTCCTTTACAACCGTCTCGGCTGCCATTATCATCTTCATCTTATCATTGATAGACATAAGTACCTTGGCGTGACCTGTGGTAATGTCCCCGTTTCTCAGCATTTCAAGCACTTCATCGGGAAGTGCCAACAAACGCATGAAGTTTGCAATATATGGGCGGGATTTACCCATTGTCTTCGAAAGTGACTCCTGTGTCATGCCATACTTATCAATAAGTTCCTTATAAGCCGCAGCTTCTTCAACAGGATTCAGGTCAGATCGCTGAACATTCTCGATTATAGCCAGCTGAGATGCCTCAAAGTCGTCCATCTCACGAATGATAACAGGCACTTCTGTGAGACCCAGCACACGGCAGGCACGCCATCTTCGCTCGCCTGCGATTATCTGGTAGGTAATGCCGTTTGGCATAGGGCGCACAACAATAGGCTGAATAAGACCATGTTCACGGATAGATTCAGCCAATCCCCTTATCTCTTCTTCATCAAAAGCCTTACGGGGCTGGGATTTGTTTGGTTCGATCTCCGACATACGTAATGTCTGAGATTCCTTGTTTTCTATTGCATTATCTTCAAAAAGAGCGTCAAGACCTGAGCCGAGAGCCATTTAAATCGTTCCTTTCATTGTAAAATCAGACTTTTATGCCGCCAAGCAGCTTTTTCTTCACAGGCTTTGGAGTGATGTCCTTAATACCGTGACGGGTGAGCATTTCCTCTGCCAGATGTTCATACGCCTCTGCACCTCTGGATGACTTGTCATAATAAATGACAGGCTTGCCAAAGCTGGGAGCCTCCGAAAGCTTAACATTTCTTGGAATAACTGTGCGATAAACTTTCTTTGGAAAATGCTTTTGAACCTCAGCAACTACCTGATTTGTAAGGTTAAGTCTCGCATCAAACATGGTGAACACAATGCCGTCAATATCAATATTGGGATTATAATGCTGCTTTACACGCCTGATAGACTCCACCAGCTGAGAAAGTCCCTCCAGTGAATAATACTCACACTGAAGCGGGATAAGCACTGAGTCAGATGCACAAAGTGCGTTTATAGTCAGCAGTGAAAGTGAGGGCGGACAGTCGATAAATATGTAGTCATAGTCATTTTTCACCGTCAGCAGCTGCATTTTAAGGCGGTTTGAGCGGTTATCCAGATTAACAAGTTCAATATCAGCGCCTGCAAGAGCAGATGTGCTGCAAATTACAGATACATTCTTATAAGCCGTCTCGATTATTCCCTCGGTAATACGTCTTTTGCCCATAAGAATGTCATAAACAGTCACCGAGACTGATTTTTTTCTTATTCCAAAGCCGCTGGTAGTGTTGCCTTGAGGGTCCATGTCAATGCAAAGCACCCTCTGACCCCTTATTCCGATAGATGCAGCCACATTTACCACAGTAGTTGATTTACCAACGCCGCCTTTCTGATTGGCGACCGCAATAATTTTAGTCATTATATGAATTTCCTTTCCAATAAAGCAAAAAATAGCTCAAAGCCACTGTTTTGAGCAAAATTCATTTCCTTTTCAGGAGTATTTTCTCATTACTATAATATTATAGCATTGATGGAGACTATTTGCAACTGGCAAAGGTAATAAAAAAAGAATGTTCCACGTGGAACATTCTCCAATTATGATAAATCAAATAAATTTCTGGAATCAGATGTTCCACGTGGAACAATTTGTATTATGTAATATATCTGCTATGCACTCTTGTTAGGAATACGAACAACATATTCAGTGTATTCTTTCTGCTTGCTCTTGCGCATTTCAGCTTCAATGCCTGCTGCTTTCATCACCTCTACAGCATGATTTATGGTATTCACAAAAAGTCTCACATCCTTGAAAGCCCCTCGGCACTTCTTTATTCTGACCATTTCCTTGTTTTCTTTCATTCTCATTTCAATAAGTTTTTCCGTACTTTCCACATTGAGCCTGCGGCGGTATATTTCCTCAATAAGCTGAGTTCTGAGAGTAACATCATTGACGCACAGTAAAGCTCTGGCGTGTCTTTCAGTAAAGCCGTATTCAAGCATAGCTTTTCGTTCAGGGCGGGTATATTTCAGCAGACGTATCTTATTTGCCACCGTTGACTGTGATTTTCCCAGTCTCACAGCCACATCTTCCTGAGTGTAGCCAAACAGTTCGATCATCACACTGATAGCTTCCGCTTCTTCAAAAAAGTTAAGATCCTTACGCTGCATATTCTCCGTGAGAGCCATTATGGCAGAACCTCTTTCTGTGGTCTCCACAATAATGCAGGCAATCATCGTCATACCGCAGAGACGTGCCGCACGAAGTCTCCTTTCCCCTGCCACAAGTTCATAGCCAATATCAAGCCGACGGACGATTATAGGCTGTATAAGTCCGTTTGTCTTGATGCTTGCAGCCAGCTCTTTTAAGTCCTCTTCAGTAAATTTTCTTCTGGGCTGATTCGGGTTAGGATATATTCTGTCAATATCCACCTCAACAACCTTGCCCGCAGGCTTTTCGTTCATTATAACGCCGCCTATATTTTCTAATAAGTTAATTTTAAAGGGCATTACATATCATCCTTTCTTTTGTTGATGATATAATTGTAATGCCCTTTATGCCTAAAATAAAGCTTAATATTTCGCCGCCCTGCGACATTTATTATTCTATTCCAAGGTTAATTCAGCAAATCACAGATGCTTCTTTGAAATCTGAGCGCCTACTCGTGGATATTTTGTCGGTGTGGCTGATATTTTTTTTATCTCAACGATAACCCTCTTGTCGCCGCACGGAAGCGCATATTCATACACATTGGATATTTCTCCGCCCAGTGTCTTTACAGCATTATTGCCCTCGCTGATATTTTCATTTGGACCCTTCATGGCAATGAAGCTGCCACCAACCTTAACAAAAGGCAGGCAGTATTCAGCCAGCACAGGGAGAGCCGCCACAGCTCTTGCAGCTGCCACATCATAGCTCTCACGAAGTGACTTGTCACGTCCCCCATCCTCTGCACGGGCATGGATACAGGTCATAGGAAGTGTCTCCGCAGCCACTGCTTCAAGGAACTTCACACGCTTCATAAGGCTGTCAAGGAGAGTTACATCAAGGTCATGGCGATATATCTTCATCGGCACTCCTGGGAAGCCTGCGCCCGTTCCCACATCAATCACCCTGCCGTTCTGAGGAATATCGCAGTATTTGAAAATAAGCAGACTGTCCAGAAAATGCTTTTCTGATATACCCATAGGGTCGGTTATTCCCGTAAGATTCATCACCTTGTTATATTCCACCAGAATATGAGCATATTTGTCAAGCATATCATACTGACTTTGGCTAATCTCAATGCCCTGCTCTGCAAACATCTTTTCAAACTCTTCAAAAGAGATAATATTCATATTGTTTTTCCTTTTCAATATAATTTGTGAAGCTCATAGAATTTTTTTAAGCTCGTCTTTTCTGTACTGCGGCAGCTCGGTTATTGTATCGCACCCTCCAAAGCAAGCAGTCTGTGAATACAAGCAGAGCTGTCATTCTCCTGAATGTTTCAGCCATGCCTTTTCCGCACCTGTCGCTTTAAGTTCGTCATATGTAAAAAAGCCTGCACCGTTGAGCTGCTTCTCAACTGCCTTTCCTGTATTCGGAAGCTTTGAAAGTTCGCCCATTTTGTCATCTCCTGTCAAATGTTCCACGTGGAACAATGCCTATAAAAAAAGTCGGCACGCAACCGACTTTTTCTTGAATTTAATTAAAGATCAATCTTTCCGTAAAGCTCTCCGTCGAACATACTGTCCTCAGGCTTGGGCTTTTTGTAGTCCTTTTCAAAAGAAGTCTTCATAAGATCCATGGAATAAGGCTCTCTCTTCTGGCGGGGCTTTCCGTTTCCTCTTCTCTGAGAATTGCCCTTGCGCTCAGGTCTGCCGTTTACGGAAGAAATAACAACTCTTCTGTAAGGTTCCTCACCGATGCTCTTGGAGGTAACACCCTCTATCTCGCTTACAGCCGCATGAATAATTCTTCTCTCGTAAGGATTCATAGGCTCCAGAGTGGAGGTTCTGCCGCTTCTGAGAACGCTCTTGGCGATCTTCTTTGCAAGCTCTTCAAGAATAGCTTTTCTCTTCTCTCTGTATCCGCAGGAGTCAAGGCTTATTCTGTAGTATTCCTTGTCGCCTCTGTTTGCGGTCATGGAAGCAAGGTACTGGATAGCGTCCAGAGTCTCGCCTCTTCTGCCGATAACAGCGCCTGTGGTGTCGCCCTTGATATCAATAACTGCGCCGTCCTCATTTTCAGTGATATCCAGTTCAGCGTCAATGTTCATGCACTTGAGAATTTCCTTGATATAGTCGGCAGCGATCTCAGCCTTGCTGGGTTCATACTCTGCAACTATCTTTGCATCGCTTCTGCCGATTCCGAGAAAGCCCTTCTTCTCTTCCTCAACAACTGTTACGATAAGCTTGCTGATATCAACGCCGAATTCTGCTGCTGCAAGCTTCTTAGCTTCTTCTACGGTATTTGCGGTAAATTCCTTTTTCATATTGAAACATCCTTTCTGTATCGGATTTTTATTCATCGTCGTTATCGCTGCTTACGCTGCCGTCGCCGTACATTTCAGCCTGTTTTCTTCTTGCCTCGGCAATAATTTTTCTCTCGTAATCCTTTGCCTGAGACTTGGAAAGCTTGATTTCTTCGCCTGTTTCTTCATCTCTTACAACAGGAGCCGATGTCATTCTGCCGTTATTTGAAGTTCCGCCGTTCTGCTGCTTGAGCTGCTCCTGGAGCATATCATTGTATTTCTGCATAATGCCTGATTTTTTCTGATTTTTCTTTTTGAGCTTGTCTTTCTCAACCAGCTTTGCAACATACTCGGGAGTATATATCTTGTTGAGAACGAACATCTGGATAAGACCAACGAGAGAGGAGCATATCCAGTAGAAACCGATACCTGCGGGATAGGAGAATGCGATCCATACAGAGAACAGGGGCATGATGTAAAGCATCATGTTCATGCTGCCCATCTGAGCGGAAGCCTCGGGATTGAGCTTCTTCTGCTTAGCGGTGCTGTAAATGGTCATTGCCAGCTGGATAACACCTGAGATAATGGGTATGAGCAGCAGACCGATAGCAGCTGCGTTCCATACAGTGCCCTCATCAAATATAGTCTTAGGGATAGAGCCAAGGTCAATGATGCCGAAAAGTTTGTTGTTGAATCCGGAGATCTTTTCCAGCATTTCGGGAGTAACGCCCTCAGCGCCCTCAAATGCCGCAGGATTATCCTTTACAGCCTGGAGGATATAAAGCTCGGGACGGGAATTAAAGTAATTTACTCCCTCAAACATGGGAGCCGCAACAGTCTTGAGAGCCTCAATGCCCTGCTTGCTGATTCGGAGAATGTGATAAAGGGGACGATATACAACGTCGAACACGCCGTACAGGAAAAACAGCTGTAAAAACATAGGCAGGCAGGAAGCCATGGGGTTTATGTTCTCCTCGGCATAGAGCTTCATCTGCTCTTCCTGGAGCTTGTTGGGATTGTTGGCATACTGCTTTTTCAGCTTATCGAGCTTAGGCTGAAAGGCTGCCATTGCAGCGGTCGATTTCTGCTGCTTTACGGACAGCGGGAAAAGGATAAGGCGGACAATAAATGTGAAGATAAGAATTGCTACGCCATAGTTTTTGACCAGAGCATAGACCGCCCACATTATCCAGCCAAGAGGATAACCTATCAACTCAGAAATAAAACCCATACTTTTAATGTTCCTCCGTTTTTCGATTGATGATGTATATTACGGGTCATTTCCTGCGATTGCGATAATGAACACCGTTATTTTCTTTTTTAAAGCAGTAAAGCAGATCAAATTTATCCGGCACATGATCCACTCCGCCTCTGGCAAAGGGATTGCACCTGAGTATCCTCCACATTCCGAGAATAGTTCCTTTTATAACTCCATGCTTTTCTATAGCCTGCATGAAATATGTGGAGCATGAGGGATAATATCTGCATACCGCAGGGGTATATTTTGAAATAAACCTTTTGTAAAATCTTATGGGAAGCTTGAAAAGCTCCTTAAAAAGCCACTCCAGCCTGTCAAGAGGTGTCATTTTTTAACAGTCCTCTTCTGCCTCTGAGGGTCTTTCATGGCAGGAATGACCTTTTTTTTGAAAAATGTGCTGATGTGATAGGACTTGCACTCGGTGCTGCCCTGCCTTGCGGTTATCACAATATCGTAACCCTTGGGGAAATCAGCTTCATTTTCCCTGTAAGCCTGCCTGATAACTCTTCTGGCACGGCTCCTCATGACAGCATTTCCGATTTTCTTGCCTGTGGAAATGCCTATCCTGTTTTCTTTTCTGCCGTTGCGGCGGTAATATACCGTACACATTCCGCAGGAAACGAAAGCGCCCTTGCCGTAGAGCCTGACAAATTCCTTGTTATCTTTAAGTCTGACAGTAAAAAGCATGGCAACTCCGCCTCATAAAAAATTCTTACAGCTAAAAAATATGACCACAAACCGTTAAATTTGTGGTCATAAGATACCTTTAGCCGTATTACAGCTATACCTGTCCCGTAAAGTCATATTCACAGAAAGGCATAATCGTAAATCAGTAAGAGAGCATCTTTCTGCCCTTTGCTCTTCTGCGGGACAGCACCTTGCGGCCGTTCTTTGTGGACATTCTCTTCATAAAGCCGTGCTCTTTTTTTCTGTGGAGCTTCTTAGGCTGATATGTTCTTTTCACTATTCTTTCCTCCTCGCTTTTTATTACTTGATTTCATATTCAAAGGCGCATAGATATACACGCCATCGGGGAATACCCCATCAATGATATAGTATAACTCAAACCAATGCCCTCTGTCAAGTGTTTTTTTGAAATTTTCAGAATTTTTCAGACTTTTTTTATCACACAACCATTTCTCCGTTTACATAAAGATGAAATTCACCTGCATTTATGTTTGAGATAACACCGTCAAAGGAAGATATATAGCAGTCCGATGTGAGGTTCCATGTGCTGTTTTCATCAAGCGAAACGCTGATATTTCCGCCCGAATTATCGGCATTTATGGCTCCCGTAAGTACAGAGCCGCTCATATCAAGATCAAGGGTAGATATCTCGTCAACAACAATATCGCCCTCAACAGTCTGGTCGGTGAGGGACATTTTCACATCTCCGCCGTTCTCTCCGCTCTTTCCCCAGCTACGGGAAGAACTGTTGCCCACTACCCTCAGGAAAACGCCGTCTGATACTAATCTTTAATCGCTCTATAGGCAAAGCCGAGGATTTGTCTGTAGGTTGATTGAAGATTAGTATTCCAAATGAATATTATTTCTCAAAATAAATAAAAGCTATTAAAATGCAGGCGGCTTGAAACTGAGAGCAATTTCGCAAAAATTGCTCTCAGTTTCTGCCGTAAGGCACAGGTACGGTCAAATTCACTTTTCATTTAACAGTTTCTTGCCATCATTACATACAACAAAATTCTCTTTCAACAATTTTTAAAAACCTGTTGAAAAGCTCAATTTTCACTTTTCACCCTATTCTATTATTAAATATACCTTAACTCAGCGAAAAAAATGCCCGTACCCCTTGCAATTTGGGCGGGTTTATGGTATAATTTATTAGAATAGTGTGTTTATGCCCTCTTGAAGCTAAAATTGCGGGCTGCTGCGCATTTCTTTTATTTTTTCAGCGTTTTTCACGCTTGGGAAAGAGGTTTTCTATGAAATCTTTTGCCGAGGTATTCGATAAAGTCCTCGAATACATTCATCAGAAGGTGCTCAATAACGAGCTTACAAAAGTAGCCTATGATATGTGGCTCAAATCAATGATACCCGACAGGCTGGACGGCAATGTAGCTTATATCAAGGTGCAGTCCTCCTTCCAGAAGGAGATCATTCTCAAAAACTACAGTGAGCTGCTCAAAGAAGCTTTCATGCACGTTATGGGCTTCGAGGTGGAAATAGTCATCGTCCCCGATGAACATTCGGACGAAAACGACTATAAGCCCATAAAGGACAGGGAAGAGCTGGAGCTTACATTTTCCAATGCCGAATATGACTATACTTTCGATACATTTATAGTAGGCAGGTCAAATGAATTTGCCCACGCTGCCTGCGTGGCTGTCTCCAAGAACAGAGGGGGAGCTTATAATCCTTTGTTTATCCACGGACCCTCGGGTCTGGGAAAAACTCACCTGCTCACAGCCATATCCAACGCTATCAAGGCTTCCGAGCCTGATACAAATATCGTGTATGTTACAGGCGAGGTGTTCACCAACGAGCTTATCTCAGCCATCAAGGAAAAGGACACCCTGCCTTTCAGGAAAAAGTACCGCAGTGCGGACGTGCTTCTTGTTGATGATATCCAGTTCATTTCGGGCAAAGAGTCAACTCAGGAGGAATTTTTCCATACCTTCAACGAGCTTCATTCACAGGGCAAGCAGATAGTCCTCACCTCCGACCGCCCACCAAAGGATATAAAGACCCTTGAAGAGCGTATCAGAACAAGATTTGAATGGGGCCTTATTGCGGATATCACAACTCCCGACTTTGAAACGAGAGTTGCTATCATAAAAAGAAAAGCCGACCTGCTGAATCTCAAGCTTTCCGACGATGTGGTGGACTGCATCGCCACAAGGCTTAAGACCAACATCAGGCAGCTGGAGGGCTGCGTCAAGAAGCTGAAAGCATATCAGCACCTTGTGGGCACTCCACCCACCATGACACAGGCGCAGAACGCTATCAGGGAGATACTCAGCGATGATTCCCCCGCCCCCGTTACCGTTGACAGGATCATAAGCGACGTGGCGGCAGTATATGGCGTTACCGCCGATGATATCAGGAGCATGAAGAGATCTTCCCAGATATCCACCGCAAGAATAGTTGCAGCGTATGTTATCAAGGAAATGACCCAGCTTTCGCTTGAGAGCATCGGTGCGGAGCTTGGCGGAAAGAACCACTCCACCGCTTCCTATTACATCAAATCCGCCGTAAAGTCCATGGAAAGCGACCCCAGAACCAAAGAAACCATTGATGATATCATCAAAAATCTGAGGGAATCCAGCTAAAAGTTACCAAATGTTACAGATAGTTACAAAATGTAACTTTTTCAACACCTTTGACTTTCTTTCAACAATGCCGAAAAATAGGGGGTTGTGGAATGTGAAAAACATAAAAAACGTTTCAGATGCCCAAATTTCACAACTTATTGTAAAATCAAATTTAAAATATACTTTTAGTTTAATTTTACAGTAAGTTATATCAACAGCTTTCAACAGGCTGTTGAAAGTGATGTCAAAAAGCCGGTTCAGTGAAAAAGCCCAATTACAAAATGGTTACAACTTGTTACATTTCGGATTTACAGAATGTATAAATCCCACATTCAACAAACTGACGAGTGAAAAATCCCCCGAATTTTTGATTCAACCGTTTTTTAGGAAATGTTTCAACTTTTCACTGTAAGAAATTCAACGGTTTGAACCGAAATGTTTTCGTTTTGTAATCGCTTTGTAATTTTCAAAACTATCAAAAATATTTCAACACGCTGCTGTTGACCCATAAAACCGCCTTGCAAAAGGCTTTGACCCCGATTTAATAAATTTCAACACCTCTATTACTGTTACTATTTTGTAATTATATGTTTTGTTTTGTAACGTGCTGTGTAACCTGACTGTAATAACTTGGTTTCAGAATGTTACCGATAAAATACATAGCCGTAAAACTGATAATAATAAAAAGGAATGATATAAATGAAGTTCACCTGCAAGCAGTCCGTTCTCAATGAGGCGGTAAACAATGTATCAAGAGCAGTTCCGCAGAAATCTCCCGTAAGCGCTCTTGAAGGCATCAAGATGTACCTTGATAAAAACACTCTGGAGCTGACAGGCTATGACCTTGAGCTTGGTATCCAGACAAAGATACAGGTAGATTCCGAGGATCACGGAGAATTTACCGTAAATGCAAAGCTTTTTGCCGAGATAATCAGAAAAATGCCCTCCGAGGATGTTTCCGTTGATATAAACGACAAGCTGAAGGCTACCATCAAGGGCGGAGATGCGGAGTATAACATTCTTGCTCTTTCCGCAGACGATTATCCCTCAATGCCCGACTATGATACTTCCGACAGCATCACCATTTCTCAGGGATTGCTGAAAAATATGATAGGTCAGACGATTTTTGCCGTATCTGTTTCTGATAATAAGCCAATACTTACAGGAGAGCTTTTCGACATTGAAAACGGCATCTTCAATCTTGTTGCAATAGACGGATTCAGGCTGGCTGTAAGAACAGAAAAGCTGAACACCGAGGACAGGCACCACTTTGTTGTAAAGGCAAAGGCGCTTTCCGAGGTATCAAAGCTTCTCAAGGACGACGGCGACGATCCTGTGAATATGTACCTTTCCAGAAAGCATATCGTTTTTGATATCAACGGATATATGGTAATTTCCCGACTGCTGGAGGGCGAGTTCCACAACTACAAGGGTTCTATCCCCCAGAACCACTCCACCGAGATAGTTCTCAACACCAAGGCGCTTATTGCCAGCCTTGAAAGATGCTCACTCCTTATCGTTGAGCAGACAAAGGCTCCCGTAAAGTGCTCCTTCGGCGACGGTCAGGTAAAGATAAGCTGTTCCACCACTCTCGGAAAGCTTTCCGACGAGTTCCCTGTTGATATCACAGGCAACAAGGTGGATATCGGCTTCAACTGCAAATATCTGCTGGACGCACTTAAAGCTGCTGAGTCCGATAAGGTAAAGCTTCTCCTCAACGGCGGACTTTCCCCCATGAAGATAGTTCCCATCGACGGCGATGCTTATACCTTTCTCGTTCTTCCCGTAAGACTTAAATCCGAATAATCATAGGAGCGTATTATGGAAACTCAGACTGAAAAAATAGCCATAAAAACCGAATTTATCAAGCTGGATCAGCTCCTTAAATTCTCAGGCGTTGCCGATATCGGCTCGGAAGCAAAGCAGATGGTGCTTGACGGCATCGTTAAAGTAAACGGTGAGGTCTGCACTATGAGAGGAAAGAAGATCCGTCCCGGCGACCTTGTTGAGATCACAGGCGAGGATATAATCATAAGACTTGAGGTCGTTGGCGAGTGATAATAAAAAGCATTTTTGCTGACGGATATAAAAACCTTTCCGATGTGGATATAAGGCCCCACGAAAGAATGAACATTTTCTGCGGCGATAACGCCCAGGGAAAAACCAACCTGATAGAAGCCGTGTGGCTGATGACAGGCTGCCGCTCATTCCGTGGAACAAGGGACAGGGATTTCATCGGCTTTGAAAAGGAAAAGGCATCTATACGTCTTTCTTTCCGGGATTCATTCAGAAGTCAGGATATATCCTTTGAAGTCAGAAAAAACAATATCCGTGAAAAAAATATCGCTCTCAACGGAGTAAAGGTGACGCTGCTTTCAAGGCTTTTCGGAAGCCTTAAATGCGTGGTGTTTACTCCCGAGGATCTTTTCATTGCCAAAGGCTCCCCCGATAACAGGCGAAGCTTTGTTGATCTGTCATCATCGCAGCTGAAAAAGTCCTTTGTGTATGCCCTTAACAAGTACGAAAATCTGCTCAGCCAGCGCAATGCTCTCATCAAGAAGATAAACTTCACAGGCAGCGGAAGCGCCGATGACCTTGATATCTGGGACGTTCAGCTTGCCAAAACAGGTGCGTATATTTCTGTTATACGTGATACTTATTGTAACAATTTAAATTTATATACAGAGAGTTTATACAGTAAAATTACTGAAAGTAAAGAAAAATTAAATTTATACTATCAGTCAACTATATACAGGTCTCTTGACGGCAGGACCGACCACGAGGGAGAGCTGGCGGATATTTATTATCAAAGGCTCAAAGCCTCGGCAGCGGACGATATAAAAGCGGGATACACCCTTTGCGGCGTTCACCGTGACGATATCGTTGCTACCATAAACGGGCTTTCCGTAAGGGAGTTCGGCTCCCAGGGGCAGCAGAGAAGCACAGCCCTTGTAATGAAGCTTGCGCAGGCAAAGATAATCAGGGACCAGACAGGCGAAGCGCCCGTGATGCTCCTTGACGATGTGCTGAGCGAGCTTGACCGTGACAGGCAGAGGTTTATCCTCAGAAATATAGACGATATGCAGGTGTTCATCACCTGCTGCGACAGCCGAGTGCTTGACGGCACTGAGGGGAAGATATTCTCCGTAAGCGGAGGAAGGATAACCGAAGGCTGAAAGGAGATAAAATGTACGTTCATCTTGGCAGTGATACCGTTGTAAGGGACTGCGATATCATAGGCATTTTTGATATAGAAAATACCTCTGTAGGGAAGATCACAAAGGAATACCTTTCCGCATCGGGAAAGAGAAAATCCGCCTGTTATGTTTCCTACGATATGCCCAAGAGCTTTGTGGTCTCCACAAGGGACGGCAGGGAAAGGACTTATATTTCTCCCATATCCCCCTCCACGCTTATAAAAAGATGCAAATAATCATGTTTCGGGCTTGAAGAGTTTTTGAAAACAACGAAACGACGTAAGCTCAGAAAGGAATGGTCTAAAATATGTCTGATATTCAGAACGAAAATGTTGTGCAGAACACAGGCGCATATGATGAAAGCCAGATCCAGGTACTTGAAGGACTTGAGGCTGTAAGAAAGCGTCCCGGAATGTACATCGGCTCCACAGGCCCCAGAGGACTTCATCATCTGGTGTACGAGATAGTTGATAACGCTATTGATGAGGCGCTGGCAGGCTACTGCACGGAGATAACCGTAAATATCCTCAAGGGGGATATTATCGAGGTAACGGATAACGGACGTGGTATTCCTACGGGTATCCACCCCAAGGAGGGCATATCCGCAGCTACCGTTGTTTATACCATTCTTCACGCAGGCGGAAAGTTCGGTGGCGGCGGATATAAGGTAGCGGGCGGTCTCCACGGCGTTGGTGCGTCTGTTGTAAATGCTCTGTCCGAATGGCTGGAGCTTACTGTAAAGGACGGAAAGCATATCCATTTTCAGCGCTTCCACAACGGAGGACATTACGATGAGCCTCTTAAAATAATCGGCGACACCACCGAAACGGGAACCAGCGTAAAGTTCAAGGCTGACCCC
The DNA here is from genome assembly GCF_025567215.1 of Huintestinicola butyrica. Classification (NCBI taxonomy): domain Bacteria; kingdom Bacillati; phylum Bacillota; class Clostridia; order Eubacteriales; family Oscillospiraceae; genus Huintestinicola; species Huintestinicola butyrica. The sequence continues at coordinate 260,740 of NZ_JAOQKB010000003.1, read as the reverse complement.
GAGATATTCACCGAGACCACCGTATATGACTATGAGGTGCTGTTAAAGAGACTTCGTGAGCAGGCTTTCCTTAACGCAGGCGTAAGGATAGTTTTCTCCGACCTGAGAGACGATGACAATATCCAGTCCGAGATACTCCACTACGAGGGCGGCATCAGGCAGTTTGTTGAGCATATCCACAAGGTAAAGGGTCTTGATCCTCTTTCCGACAAGGTAATATACGTAAGCGGTTCAAAGGGAGATTCCACAGCCGAGATTGCTCTCCAGTGGAATGATTCCTACAACGAGGATATCCGTTCCTTTGCAAACAATATCCACACCGTTGACGGCGGTACTCATGAAACAGGCTTCAAGAACGCACTTACCAAGGTAATAAACGAGTACGGCAAGAAGTTCAATCTTATAAAGGACAATGCCGATAAGCTTATCGGCGATGATGTAAGAGAGGGTCTTACCGCTATCATTTCCGTTAAGCTCACCAACTGCGAGTTTGAGGGACAGACAAAGGGCAGACTGGGAAATCCCGAGGTTCGCCCCCTTGTTGAAGATATCGTTACCGAAAAACTTATGTGCTATCTGGAAGAAAATCCCGAGCAGGCAAGACTTGTTTTCGATAAGGCTGTAAACGCTCAGAAGGCAAGAGAGGCTGCAAAGAAAGCCCGTGAGACCGCAAGAAGAAAGTCCGCCATGGACAGTGCTTCCCTCCCCGGAAAGCTTTCCGACTGCTACGATAAGGACAATACCCTTACCGAGCTTTACATCGTCGAGGGAGATTCTGCGGGTGGTTCCGCAAAGCTGGGAAGAAATGCCCGTTATCAGGCGATACTTCCTCTTTGGGGAAAAATGCTCAACGTTGAAAAGGCACGTATCGACAAGGTTTACGGCAATGAAAAGCTCATGCCTGTCGTTGCGGCTCTGGGAACCTCCATCGGCGAGGATTTCAACATTGAAAAGCTCCGCTACGGCAAGATAATCATTATGGCCGATGCCGATGTTGATGGTTCTCACATCAGAACACTGCTGCTCACATTCTTCTTCAGATATATGCGTCCCCTTATCACCAACGGCAATATCTACATTGCCCAGCCTCCTCTTTTCAAGGTATCGAAGAAAAAGGGAAAGAGGGAGATCGCAAAGTATGCTTTCTCCGATGAAGAAAGAGATATGTACATTTCCGAGCTTTCCGCCGAGGGCGACGGCAAGCTGAACGTTCAGCGATACAAAGGTCTTGGTGAGATGGACCCCGAGCAGCTCTGGGAGACCACAATGAATCCCGAGACAAGAACAATGCTCCGTGTTGAGCTTGAAGACGCTGCAAAGGCTGATGAGATATTCACTATCCTCATGGGCGACAAGGTCGAGCCGAGACGTGATTTTATAGAGAAAAACGCAAAGTACGTTCAGAATCTTGATATCTGATATTATTGCAGGGAGAAGATCAGGGGAATTTATTTAAAGGAATGATAACTCTTGAATATTGATGATGTTTATGACGGCAGAAAAGTAAGCGAGCTTATAGCCGAGGGCGAATATAAGAGCAGCAAGGAAGAAATTCTCAGAGGCTTTAAGATATTTCAGAAGAAATATGTTTATAAAAGCGTTGCTGTTCAGATGACCCTTGTGGTGCTTGCAATAATAACCCAGCTGGTCAATATAGTAATGGGAGCGGACAGAGATGTTTCGTTCTCCTGGATGCTTGTGGTATTCTGCGTGATTCTGGGCGGATATCTGCTTATGAGACCCAAGAATGTTTACAGGAAGCTTGATTCCAGCCTTGGCGAGCTTGAGGGTGCTGTATATAAAGCAGAAGTTTATACAGACAGTTTAAAAATATCAACAATACACGATACGTATATAAGCGAAGAAGCAGAAAAGGAAGCCGAGGAAGAAAGCGAGGCAGAGGGTGAGGAAGATGATACTCCCCCCGCAACCATTATCCACCTTGACAACAGCTCCGTTGAGATAACCGACTGCTCCGATATGTACATCGTATATGTCAAGAAGATAAATGTTTTTGTTATTCCCAAATCAGCTTTCACGCCCGAAGAGAATACAGAGATAAAAAACAGGCTCTCAAATATAATGGGAGTACGCTATAAGGAAAATTAAATCAGAGCTTATGCTAATAACCTGATTTCAGAGGGAGTTGTTAGATTTGTCAGATGAGAATTTCAGCTTGAACAATAACAGAGTCGTCCACAGGGACATTGAAAAGGAAATGAGGGAGTCCTTCCTTGCATATTCCATGTCAGTTATAGTTTCCCGTGCTCTGCCCGACGTAAGAGACGGTCTTAAGCCCGTTCACAGACGTATCCTTTACACAATGTATGAAAACGGACTTACTCCCGATAAGGAGTACAGAAAGTGCGCCGATACCGTAGGTACAGTGCTGGGTCGTTATCACCCCCACGGCGACGCATCTGTATATGATGCCATGGTAAGACTTGCCCAGGATTTCTCTATGAGATATCCCCTTGTTGACGGTCACGGAAACTTCGGTTCGCTGGACGGCGACCCCCCTGCTGCTTACCGTTATACTGAGGCAAGAATGGACAAGATGGCTCTTGATATGCTTACGGATATCAACAAGGACACCATCGACTATATGTCCAACTACGATGACAGACTCAAAGAGCCTGTTGTGCTTCCCTCCCGTTTCCCCAACCTTCTGGTAAACGGCTCCGTAGGTATTGCGGTAGGTATGGCAACAAATATACCTCCCCACAACCTTACCGAGACTATCGACGCTGTTCAGACCCTTATAAAGAACCCCGACTGCACTCTTGATGAGCTTATGCAGCACATAAAGGGCCCCGATTTCCCCACAGGCGGCATAATCATGGGCCGTGCGGGCATTCGTGCAGCCTATGCAACAGGAAGAGGACGCATTACCCTCAGAGGCCGTGCAAAGATAGAGGACATAAAGAACCGTACCTGCATCATCATCGAAGAAATTCCTTACATGGTCAACAAGAAGCGCCTTATCGAGAACATTGCTGACCTTGCAAAGGATAAGAGGATCGACGGGATCCACACTATCCGTGATGAGTCCGACAAGGATCATGATGTTCGTATAGTTATCGAGCTGAAAAAGGACGCTATCGCACAGGTAGTGCTCAATCATCTTTATCAATATACACAGCTCCAGGACACTGTGGGCGTTATTATGCTGGCGCTTGTTAAGGGCGAGCCTAAGATACTTTCCCTCAAGCAGATGCTTACAGAATACATCGACTTCCAGGTAGAAGTTATCCGCAGAAGAACCAAGTTTGACCTTGACAAGGCTCAGGCAAGGGCACATATCCTTGAAGGTATGGTAATTGCAGCGGAAAATATCGAGGAAGTTATCCGGATATGCCGCACCTCGGAAAATATCACCGAGATAAAGCAGAGACTTATGGCACGCTTCAGCCTTACCGAAATTCAGGCAGACGCTATTGCCCAGATGAGGATGTATCAGCTTTCCAATATGGAAAGAAAGAAGATAGATGATGAGCTGGCTGAGCTTAATGCAAAGATAAAGGATCTCACCGAGATACTTGCAAGCCACGAAAGAGTGCTTGAAATAATCTGCAATGAGCTTGAAGAGATAAAGAGAAAATACGGCGATGAAAGAAGAACTTCCATCGAAAACGTCAGCGGTGAGGTCGATGTTGAAGACCTTATCCCCGTTGAGGACTGTGTTGTAACTCTTACAAATATCGGCTACATCAAGAGGCAGCCCATAAGCGAGTACAAGACCCAGAAGAGAGGCGGCAAGGGCGTTTCCGCCATCAAGCAGAGGGACGAGGACTTCATTCAGGAAATGTTCATCTCCTCCACTCACGATGATGTGCTGTTCATTACCAGCAAGGGTATTATGTACAAGCTCAGATGCTACGAGATAGCAGAAGGCTCCAAGCAGTCAAGAGGAGTGAATGTTATCAATATGCTTCCCCTTGCGGAAGATGAAAAGATCGCCGCAATGATAAAGACCACAGACTATGAAGACGGCAAGTTCCTTATCATGGTCACAAAGAACGGCAAGATAAAGAGAACTCCCCTTTCCGCATACAAGAATGTGAGAAAGAACGGTCTGAGAGCCGTTGGTCTTGACGATGGTGATGAGATAGCAGGCGTAAGACTTACCGACGGCAGCGCTCAGGTAATAGTTGCCACCAGAAACGGCTACGCTATCAGAATCGACGAGACCCAGATGAGACCTATGAGCAGGACCGCTCACGGCGTAAAGGCAATAAAGCTCAGAGACGGCGACTATGTTGTTTCCATTGCAAGAGTTAGAGAGGGCGCAAGCGTTCTCACCGTTACCGATAAGGGTCTGGGAAGACGTGTAAAGCTTGATGATTACCGTATCCAGAACAGAGGCGGCTATGGTATGCTCAACTACAAGGTGTCCGATGATAAGGGCTATGTATGCGGCATAAAGATAGTTGACGAGGGAGACGATATTATCATGATAGCAACAGACGGCGTTATCATAAGAATACGTGCCTGCGATATCCGCATCATGGGCAGATATGCAACGGGCGTTAAGCTTATGAGAGTAAGCGGCGAGGACAGAGTGGTTGCATTCACCCGTGCCGAGCATGACGACAGCGCCGAGACAGAAAAGATAGAGCAGCCCTCCGAGGAAGAGCTTGAAAAGGAAATGGCTGAGGCTGCCGCAGAAGAGCAGAACGAGGTCGTTATTGACGAAGCTCCCGATGATGACGAGGACGATCAGGAAGATACTGAAGAATAATTTCATAAAGGGGTAAGTTTTTCTTACCCCTTTTCGGTATATTATCAGACAGGAGAATCGACATGGGATTACTTTTCGGGAAAAAAGAACCTAACACATTCAAGGAGCTTATCAAAGAAAAGAATAAGCAGGACAAGAAGATCGAAAAGCAGTGGAAAGACAGAATGAATACCAAATACACAGCCGAAAATCTCAAGGCGGCCAAGAAAATGATGGTAGCAAACGCCATGGAGATCGACAAGCTGGAATACGAAAAGATAGCAAAGGAACTGAAAGAGAAGCTGAATAAGTGATATGTTTTACGAGAAAATTGATATTTTAGGTTTCAGCCTGTACGAAATGTGCCTTTTGTTTATTGTGTGGTCGTTTATCGGCTGGGCAATAGAGGTGTGCGCCCATGCGCTTAAAATGGGCGAGTATTCAAACCGTGGATTTTTAAGTATGCCCATATGCCCCATATACGGCTTCGGTGTGCTGATAATAACCATACTGCTCCACCCGTTCATGGATATCCCAATACTTATGTTCATCTGTTCGTCGCTCATATGTACGGCGTTTGAGCTTTTTGTGGGCGTTACCATGAAGATGATATTCCACAATGTCTGGTGGGATTATTCGGACGAGCATTTTAATTTCAAGGGGTATATCTGCCTTAAAACCAGTATCCTCTGGGGAATGGGCTGTCTTATCGTTGAATACTGCGCAGAGCCGCAGATAGAATGGCTGGTTGACAGTATTCCCACAACTGCGGGAACTGTTTTCATCGGCGTTATGGGAGTGCTTATAATCATTGACTGCTCCAATTCCGTAGCGGCTGTATATAAGCTGAACCTGAGACTGAAAGAGATTTCCGAAATATCGGAGAAAATGTACAACAGCTCCCAGAAGCTTGGCAAAGCTCTTGCGGATACCGCACTTACTGCCGTTGACAAGGGCAGTGAAGCCGCTGCCGCTATCTATGTCAAGAGGATGGAGGGCGAGGAAAAAGCTGCCGAGCTTAGAAATGACATCAAGGAAAATATTACCGATATGAAGGACGAAACTGTTGAAAAGCTCCGTGCAAGATATGACGCTCTTGTGGCGTTCAGCGATAAGAACGTTGAAAGAATGATTAAGGCTTTCCCAAGTATGCACTCTGTAAAGTACAGAAAGGAATTTGAAAATATCCGTGCAAAGCTGAGAGAAAGAGCCTCAGAAAGGAAAGACAGGGCATGATAATTTCCGACAGCACCGTAGCCGCAGTTTCAACTCCCCGTGCGGCAGGCGGAATTTCCGTCATAAGGATATCGGGGGATAATGCTTTTGATATTGCTGACAGGATATTTACTCCCCTTTCATCAAAGAAAAAGCCCTCAGAAATGGAGGGTTACACCTGCGCATACGGCAAGATACACACCTCCGATGGCGATGAGCTGGACGACGGAGTTATCACAATTTTCAGAGCGCCAAGGTCATACACAGGCGAAGATGTGGCTGAAATATCATGCCACGGCGGCATTTTCATCACCGAAAAGGTGCTAAGAGCCATATACGACTGTGGAGCAGTGCCAGCTCCCGGGGGAGAATTTACAAAGCGAGCGTTCATAAACGGCAAGCTTTCTCTTACTCAGGCGGAGGCGGTAATGGATATCATATCCGCCGAGGGCAATGCTTCCCACAGGCGTGCGCTCAACGTCCGTGAGGGAATGCTTTACAAAAAGATACACGGCTGCTCCGAAAGGCTGTTGCATCTGCTGGGAGAGATCGGCGCATGGATAGATTACCCCGAAGATGATATTCCCGAGGTCGATGACGACAATATGTGCGCAGAGCTTTCCGATATCCTCAGCGAGCTTGAAAAAATCCGCCGTGCATATGACAACACCCGCATCTTAAAGGCAGGCATAGACACGGTAATTGCAGGAAAGCCCAACGTGGGCAAAAGCACCCTTATGAATCTGCTCAGTGGCTGTGACAGGAGCATTGTCACGGATATTGCAGGCACCACAAGGGATATTGTTGAAGAGTCCGTCCGTCTGGGAGACATTGTCTTGCGCCTTTCCGACACTGCGGGAATACGTGAAACGGAAGACATCATTGAGGGAGCAGGCATTGAAAAGGCAGTGAAAAAGCTTTCCTCCGCTGACCTTATCATTGCTGTCTTTGACAACAGCATTCCTCTTGATGATGATGACAAGAGCCTTATAAGAGCCTGCAAAAATGCCTCTGCCAAGAAAATTGCCTGCATAAACAAAAGCGATTGTGAGGGCGTTCTTGACAGGCAGGAGGTTTTCAACAATTTTGATAATGTTGTTGAAATCTCTGCCGCAAAGGGTGAGGGTACAGATAAATTACAAGAAGTATTATATAATTTGCTTATTACAGATAGTAATGTATGTGAGGAGCTTTCCGTAAATGAGCGCCAGAAGCAGTGTCTTGACAAGGCGATAAGCTGCATTTCCGAAGCGCTTGATGCGGTTAAGGGCGGCATTACTCTTGATGCTGTTAACATTGTTCTTGACGAAGCTGAAAATGCTTTGACTGAACTTACGGGAGAGCGCACCACGGAATCCGTTGTAAATGAAGTATTCTCACATTTCTGTGTAGGAAAATAACGCAGTAAAAGAGATTTCAAAAAAGCATTATCAAAAGGCGCACTTACTTTTATCTGGAAAAGCGAAAGATTATTTAGATAAAAGACTTGACAAATTGTTTGATGAATATGGTATCATTGATTATCCATATGATAATTGATTTATAAAATAACTTGAAATATAAATTTTTATAATCGGAGGTAGGATATGGAAAATATATGGAACGAAATGTATTCTGCCGCAAAGGCAGTTCTTGACCCAAGAAAAATATCCGATATTGTGGAAGCAGGCGGTGTTGCTGCCGCTATCGAAGCAGGTTCGGGAAAGCTATATACAGGCGTGTGCGTTGACTGTGCCTGCACTCTGGGCATCTGTGCCGAAAGAAATGCGATTTTCAACATGATAACCAATGGCGAAAACAAGATAAAGCGTGTTATTGCTATTGGGTCGGACGGAAAAGCAATGTCTCCCTGCGGTGCCTGCCGTGAGCTTATGGCTCAGTTCATGCCAGATGAATACAGGAACATTGAGATAATGATTGACTATGAGAATGAAAGGATAGTTACCTTGGGCGACCTTACGCCCGAATGGTGGATATGACATTTATTCAAGGGCTCAACAGGAAAATTTTAGGATTGGAAGAATAAATATGGATAATTACTATGTAGATGATTTTGACGTTGCCGTTGTGGGAGCGGGTCATGCGGGAGTGGAAGCTGCTCTTGCCTGCGCACGTCTGGGGGTAAAGACGGCTCTTTTCACGATCACCCTTGACGGCATTGCAAATATGCCCTGCAACCCCTCTATCGGCGGAACGGCTAAGGGTCATCTTGTCCGTGAGATAGATGCGCTGGGCGGTCAGATGGGCAAATCTGCCGACAAATGCTTTATCCAGAGCAGAATGCTCAACCGTGGAAAAGGCCCTGCCGTTCACAGCCTGCGTGTTCAGGCAGACAGGGTGAAGTACCATGAGTATATGAAAAAGGTATGCGAGGATCAGGAAAATCTGTACATAAAGCAGGCTGAGGTAACAGAGGTACTGGCTGAGAACGGCACAGTAACAGGCATTGTCACAGCCCTTGGCGCAAGGTACAATGTGAAAAAGGTCATCATCGCAACGGGAACATATCTAAAAGGCGTTATCCATGTGGGAGATGTGAGCTACGAAAGCGGGCCTGATGCCACCCTCCCCGCAAGATATCTTTCCGCAAGCCTTGAAAAGATAGGAGTTCATCTCAGGCGATTCAAGACAGGCACACCCTCCCGTGTGCATAAGAGAAGCATTAACTTTGACCTTCTCGAACGCCAGGACGGCGATGAGGATATCCAGCCATTTTCCTTTGAAACTCCCAGAGAGGGTCTTAAAAATATAGTTTCCTGCTATGTGGCTTACACAAATGATGAGACCCACAAGACTATACGTGAGAATATCCACCGTTCACCTCTTTATTCGGGCAGGATACACGGCATAGGCCCCAGATATTGCCCCTCTATTGAGGATAAGATAATGCGCTTTCCCGACAGACCCCGTCACCAGCTTTTTATCGAGCCAATGGGTCTTACCACCGATGAATATTATCTGCAGGGAATGTCCTCCTCTCTTCCCGAGGACGTTCAGCTGAAATTTCTGCACACCATAAAGGGACTGGAGCACGTTGAGGTAATGCGAAACGCATATGCCATCGAATACGACTGCTGCGACCCGCAGGACCTGAAGCACACCCTTGAATTCAAGAAAATAAGCGGACTTTACGGCGCAGGTCAGTTCAACGGAACATCAGGCTATGAAGAGGCTGCCGCACAGGGACTTATCGCAGGAATAAACGCCGCCCTTGCAGTCCACGGCAGAGAGCAGATATCTCTCCCCCGTTCATCTTCCTACATCGGCACGCTTATCGATGACCTTGTTATCAAGGGCTGCACCGACCCCTACAGAATGATGACCAGCCGCAGCGAATACAGACTCATACTCAGGCAGGACAATGCCGACGAGCGCCTTACGCCTATCGGTCACGAGGTAGGACTTATCTCCGATGAGAGATATGAAAAATTCCTTGAAAAGCAGGCTCAGATAGAAGCGGAGATAAAGCGTGTAAAGAAAAAATCCGTCAGCCCCTCACCCGAGCTTAATGAAATGCTTATGAGCAAGGGCACAGCGGCTATCTCAACAGGACTTAAAATGTCCGAGCTTATAAAGCGCCCCCAGATATCATATGACGACCTTGCACCCTTTGACGATGAACGCCCTGAGCTTTCATACGAGGTAAAGGAGCAGGTGGGTCTCAGGATAGAGTATGACGGCTACATTGCCCGTCAGCTTATGGAAGTAGATCATGTAAGAAAGCTTGAAGAGAAAAAGCTCCCCGATAATGTGGATTACAAGGATATCGGCGGACTGAGCCTTGAAGCGATAGAAAAGCTCAATAAGGTAAAGCCTGAGAATATCGGTCAGGCAAGCAGAATTTCGGGCGTGTCCCCTGCCGATGTGAGCGTGCTTATAATATGGCTCTCCAAGCTCAGAAAAACAGGCGGAATTGATAGGGAGTGATAATATGACATCAAAGCTTCTTGCGTTCCTCACAGCCGTCCAGACCGCCGTAACAGGCGTTGTGGGACTGGGTACTGACGGAAACGATAAGTTCATCGACGGCAGGCATTATGCCATTACCTTTGAGGACAACTTTGACGGAACAGAGCTTGATACATCAAAGTGGAAAAGGGCAGACGAGCAGAGACGGCAGGACCTTAACAACTATTGGTGTGATGAAATGTCATATCTTGACGGAGAGGGCAGCCTTGTCCTTGAAATGTCTTACGACGAGGAAACAGACCGCTTCAATTCGGGAGCGGTGGAAACAAAGGGACTTTTCGAGCAGGCATACGGGTATTTTGAGGTGCGATGCACTCTTAATTCAAAGCCCGGCTATTGGACAGCCTTCTGGCTCATGGGCGACAGCGTCCTGAGCGAAAATAACGGCGGAAAGGACGGCACAGAGATAGACATTTATGAGTCACCGTTTCATAATGAAAAAAAGATACAGCATACACTTAACTGGGACGGCTACGGAAAAGCACATAAGTCATCGGGACAGGTGGTCAGCGCAAATGTGTATGACGGCAATTATCATACATTCGGACTGCTCTGGACGGAAGATGAGTATGTTTATTATATCGACGGCAAGGAAAGCTGGCGTACAGACGCAAAGAAAGCAAGAGGAACTTGTGAGGTTCCGCTGTATGTCATAGTTTCCGCAGAAACAGGCGGCTGGACAGGCGCACCAAGCCCCGAAGATCTGCCCGACAGTATCAAGGTGGATTATGTAAGGGTCTATGGAGAAGTGAAATAATAAAAATAACCGTTTCGGAAAAAATCCGAGACGGTTATTTTATTAAAAGGGTAAAAAGGAAAACAAGCAAATCCTTGTAAATAAGCGCAAGGCAAAGGGTTTAGGAAGTCCACTGAGGGCAGAGCCATCTGGTCGCTGCTCGCAAGCAGCGAAATCCGTTTGCTGACGGTTAAGACAATCGAGCTGATAATCGACAAAAGAAAAAGTCTAAAGCCGCCTGCACTGAAAATTCAAAATCAAGCAAAGTAAGAAGTTTACTTCAAATAAATCAAAATCTTTAAAGTGCAGGCGGCTTTGAAACTGAGAGCAATTTCGCAGAAATTGCAATTCAGTTTCCGCCGTAAGGCGCAGGTACGGACAAATTAACATTTTTACAGGTCAGCACAAACAATAAACCTCACATTTCCCCAGCAATATTCATAATAATAGCAGTCACTGCAATGGGGCAGGTCTCGCAGCGGAGAATGCGCTTGCCGAGCCATATGGGGGTTGCTCCCGCAGCACAGGCTTTTTCTTCCTCGTCCCTGTCAAAGCCGCCCTCTGCGCCTATCATAACTCCGCAGGTATTGGCAGAGGATATGTCAGCCTCCGAAAGCCTCTGTCCGCCGTTTTCATAGCAGAAAAGACTTATATCCTTGTCCGCAAAGGAGTTTACAGCTTCATCAAAGGACAAAATGCCCCTGATAACAGGTATCTCTCCCCTGCCGGACTGCTTTGCGGCTTCCTCAGCGATCTTCTGCCAGCGGATAAGCTTTTTCTGTGCGGATTTTTCATCGGGGCGTGATACGCATCTGCGGGAGAGAAAGAAAACTATCTCCGCCGCACCAAGCTCCGTGCATTTCTGAATGATAAGCTCCGCCTTATCCTGCTTTGGCAAAGCCTGATATAAGGACAGCCTTAATCTCGGCTCGGACGAGGAGGGGGACTGCTCAGTTATCTTACAGTAAACCTCGTCGGAAGTCATCTTTTCGATGACAGTTTTGTATTCAATCCCCATGCGGCAAAAGGTTATCTCATCGCCTGTTTTCATTCTAAGCGACCTGCCGATGTGAACGGCATCACCGCCTGTGATAACAATTTCATCGCCCCTGAGAGCGTCCTCATCAATAAAAAATCTTGGCATATTTCCTCCGATTAACACAGTAACATATTTCAACATATTATAATACTAATCGCCAATAAGACTATATACAAAAAATCATCGCATAGATCATGCTCGATTTTTTGTAGTTTTTAATTGGTGCTTAGTATAACATATAATAACTAACATAACAGAGGTCTTGTACTTATGAATACAACACTTTCCAGCCTTGCCGAGGGCACAACAGCCACGGTCAGGGCAATGAACAGCAGCGGCAGTATGCGCCGCAGGCTGATGGACATGGGACTTATTGAGGGGACGAGAGTTATATGCCTCCACAGAAGCCCCGCAGGCGACCCTACCGCCTATCTTATCCGAGGGGCAGTCATAGCCCTCAGAAGCGAAGACACGGGAAAAATAATGGTAGAGACCTGACAATACTTATAATATCACATTCACGGGAAAAGGTCAATCCCGATATTGCTTCACAGTGACACTTCGCCCGTCAGGTGAATATAATACTTATACTGAGCTGCGTATAGGCATTGATATACGGCTCGGTAAGCTGATCACGAAAGGGTGATAATGTGCAGAAGCATATCATAGCCTTTGCCTCAGTGACCTTTGCAAACAAGGCAAAGACTGTTCTGAATAAAGCGGGACATTCCGCAGAGATAAGACGTACACCCGCCAATATCGCACATGGCTGCGGCTACAGCGTCCTCACCGATGCGCCGTCAGCTGAGCTTATAAAGCTTATGGAGGATAACAAGATCCCCTATAAGACCGTAAGTGAAGTTAAATAAACATATTATCCGGAGGGAATGATCTTATGTGATATATTTTGACAGCGCCGCAACTACCTATCCAAAGCCTGCTTCTGTAAGAAGAGCCGCTGCCGATGCCATTGTAAGATACGGCGGAAATCCCGGGCGCAGCGGACATAAGCTGTCCATAAGCGCTTCGTCTGCCGTTTACAGCGTAAGGGAAAAGGCAGCACAAATGTTCGGCGCAGAGCCGCAGAACGTGGTATTCACCTCAAACTGCACACATAGTATAAATATTGCCGTCAAGGGCATTGCGGAGGAGGCTCTCAGGGAAAAGCGTGATTTTCACGTAATAATCTCAAACTTAGAGCATAACTCCGTTGTACGCCCTGTTTATGAAATGACAAAGCGGGGGCTTACCTACAGCATTGCCGAGGTGCACCCCGATGACGATGTTACCGTGATGAACTTTGAAAGGCTCATCACGCCAAAAACAGCTGCCGTTGTCTGTACTCTGGGCAGCAACGTAACAGGTCAGCTGCTTCCGTTCAGGCGCATCGGAGAGATGTGCCGCCGCCATGGCATATGCTTCATAGCGGACGGTGCACAGGTCTGCGGCGTGCTGCCTGTAAATATGCAGGAGGATAATATAAATATCCTTTGTATGCCGGGACACAAGGGACTTTTCGGAATCTCCGGCACAGGACTGATGATAACCGACGGCAAGTTCCCTATCTATCATATCATGGAGGGCGGAACTGGCAGCACTTCCCTTGAGCTGGAGCAGACCCCATTCCTCCCCGAGGGACTGGAAAGCGGCACGGTAAACACCGTGGGCATAGTTTCCGTAGGCGCAGGCATCGACTTTATAAACAGGTATGGTCATGACAGGATATCCGATCACGAGAACGCCCTTTGCAGCAGGTTCATAGCAGGACTTGAAAGGCTGGACGGCGTGCGGATATACAGGCGTGACAGGGCAAAATATCTTCCCATAGTCCTTTTCAATCTGGACGGCATTTTGCCCGAAGAAGCAACATCACTGCTCAGCGACAGGGGCTTTGCCCTCCGTGGAGGACTGCACTGCTCGGGTCTTGCCCATAAGGCGGCAGGTACGCTCCCAAACGGCGCTATCAGGTTTTCCCCCTCATGCTTCAACACAACCGTTGAAACGGATATGCTGTGCAGAGCTATCGGAGAAATTTGCAGCAAAAGATAATTATCAAAGGTCGGAACAAGCTTCCGACCTTTGTGTTTGAATATAATAAACAATGACTTGTTAATAATTTCGGTGTAAAACTTATCCTTTAGCAGTATTTGTAACTTAACTGAAAATAAAAAGCAGAGATAATCAATCAAAAAGTGAATGTGAATACAGAAAATGTAAACCTGATGGTTAAGATATCGTTAATCCGAAAAATATGTCTTGACGGTAAAAAAACATCTGCACAGCTGTGTTTATAAAAAGTTTATCTTATGGGGACTGATGCCTTTTGCTGCGATACATATATGCGTATCTTGCCAAATGACGTATTATAGCCATTTAGAGACAAATAATATGAAAATTGAATTTAAATTGAAAATATATTATATAAAAATAATATTTATATGATATAAATCAGTAATATTATTATAATAAATAATTTTGTCCTTCCATAGTCATTGAAAAGGGACTTTTGTCGCTTAGTGCACACGTTGACAGAAATTGTAATAAATGTTATCATATTGTCATAAATTAACGGCCGTAAATTGTGCATATAGAGACGCATTATAAGGATGAGTGAGACAATATTCATGTACATTAAATATGTTGGCAAAGGAGCCAATATCGAAAGGATGATAAAATGTCTTCATTTGACAAAATAGCAGTTTGCGACAGTAAATACTGTTCACTGTATGATACTCTCACCGAGCTTGGATACAGCTGCGTCCGTACCCGACCTGACGCTGTCTCGATAACGTCAGCGATGCTCAACTCTGACTTTTCAGCATTTGCAGCAGATACCGGATCAATAGGAAAGGATGAACTTTTAAAGGTATTCTGCTTTTTCAAGAACATCGAGCATTATGCGCCATGTTTTATTATCACATCTGAACCTTCTGCATTTGACGAATTTGGCTTTGTCCATTGCTGCCGCAGGGAATGGGAATTTGAAGAGCTTTTGCAGAAATATTTTGGCCACAGAACGGCATCTTACACTAAAAAGCCTTCTTTGTGGACAGGCAGCCAAAGCGGCCTTGAAAGAACAGTTACGGAGATAATCCAGAAAATGGGAGTACCACCCAATGTAAAGGGTTACAGATATCTGCGTTCGGCAGTAATGCTCGCTACCGAGGATATGACCGTCCTTGACAGCATAACAAAGAGGCTCTACCCTACCGTTGCCCAGACCAATCAGACCACACCCACCCGTGTGGAGAGAGCCATACGCCATGCCATAACCACCGCATGGGACAGGCAGAACGGAGACAGCAAGTTCATTGAGGACAAGCTTCACTGTAAGATAAGCTTTGACGGCGACAAGCCCACCAATTCCGAGCTTATCGCACTTATAAGCGACTGCCTCAGGCTGTCGGAATATAAAGTATAACAAAATGCTTCCCTATCGTCTGATAAGGAAGCATTTTTTCTATTCGCTTTTTGCAGCTTTTGTTCCGTAGGTCAGAACAGTTCCGCCAAGCACTGCCGTAAGGGGAGCAACTGCCGTAAGACCAATGCTTCCTGCAACGGTGTGGACTATCTCAGCCGCAACGTATTTGTAGTTGAGGATATTCACAAGAGGAGTGCCCTGCGCCATAAATACCATGAGCATAGCAATGCAGCTTCCCGTGTAAGCCAGCAGCAGGGTCGTGCTTATAGTTCCCATGGCAGCCCTGCCTATGTTCATACCCGAAAGGATAAGCTCCTTGGCGGTTATGTCGGGCTTTTTCTGAGTTATCTCGTACATAGCCGAGGTTATATCCACAGCAAGGTCCATCATAGCTCCCGAGGAGCCGATGAAAATGCTGGCGGTAAATATGCTTGTGAGATTCAGATTGCCATATCCGCAGTACAGAAGACTTTCGGACATGGACATTACTGCGCCGTGTATCTTGAAAATGTTGGTGAACACTGCACCGAATACCAGCGCAACCATCACGCCCGACATTACTCCCGCAGTTGCCGCAAAGCACCGCCTGTCAAAGCCATAGACCATGGCGATTATTATTACGGAAAGCAGTGTGATGAACACCGCACCGCTGACTATGGGGTCAATGCCTTTGAGATACAATGGAACAACTGCTTTCCACACTGCAAGTATAGTGATTATAAAGGAAAGCAGGGAGCGGAAGCCTGTTTTTCCTGCGGTGATTATGAGCAGAGCGGCAAATATCACAGCAAGAATTATCTCATAATTGAGCCTGTAGTGGTCTATCATTGCAGCGGAGAGTATCTCGCTGTCCCTGTAGCTGATGATGATAAGTGCCTTGTCCCCCTCAGCAAAAATCTTGTCATTTTCATAGGAGCCTGTCAGCATATTAACGGCGCTGCCTATAACTGCTCCCTTGAATTTTCCTTTGAGCACTTCTACGGAGCAGCTCTGTTCGCCTGTTCTGATAAGTCCGTTATCAACAATTTGTGAGTTATCTGTTGAAAGTACCTTTGCGGGAACACGTTCGGTGCCTTTGAATATCTGAGCGCCCTCAAAGCCCGTGGGAATGATTATCAGAATAAGTATTACGATAAGCCCTGCGATAACGGGCATTATTTCCTTTAATTTGTTTTTCATGTTTTCCTCTTTATTATTAAAGATAAGGCGAAACCCTTTCAGGCTCCGCCTTTTTCATATATTAAGGAGTGGAAGCAATTATGAAGAAGTAAGACTTATGGCGTTGTTATTACTTGACGTTTGTAAGCTCTGCAAGCTTGTTGTAGATGTCGGTGTTGTTATAGTAGCCGTTGAACAGCTCGCTGCCTGCGCCCTGTGCGAATACTCCTACGGGGAGACCTGTGTGTGCATAGGAAGCGAAGTTTACGCCTGACTTGTTGTTGAGCAGATGTGTGATAGTAACGCTGAGGGGCTCGTAGGAGCCGTAGAGAACATATTCTGCCTGGCTCAGCTCTTCATCGCCTGTTCTTGTCATTGTAGCGGTGTAAGCGTCTTTGAGGAGTTGATATTCATACTCGGTAAGCTCAAGAGTACCGTCATTGTTGGATTCGGGGTGCTTGTCGGCGCTGTCCTTCTGAACTTCTCTTTCAGCGGAGCCTGCGGGAGCTTTAATACCGAAGAGACGGGTGATATCCTTCATTACATCTTCAAAGCTTGTGTTGTTTTCCTTGTACTTTGCAACATAGTCGCTGTCAAACTTAGCGTAGGAAAGCTTCTGATTTTTGAGGTTTGTAAGGAATGTATCGTAGTTTGTGCCTGCGTAGCCGATGGTAAGACCTCCTGTCTCGTGGTCGCCTGTTACAACGATAAGGGTCTCATCGGGGTGCTGATTGTAGAATTCGATAGCCTTGTTTACCGCACCGCCGAGAGCAACTGTGTCGGCAATGGTGGAGCCTGCGTCATTTGCGTGGCAAGCCCAGTCGATCTTTCCGCCTTCTACCATCATAAAGAAGCCCTTGTCGTTGTCAAGAACCTCGATGCCCTTTTCAACGTAATCGGAAAGTGCCCATTCGTCAGTCTTGCGGTCATTTGCATAGGAAAGTGCGTCGGAGTCTGCCAGAGTTTCGCCGATGATGATAGCCTTGCCGTCCTTTGCAGTGAGCTTTTCAGCCTCGTCCTGTGTCATGATAACGTTGTAGCCATTCTTTTCAGCAAGGTCGTAAAGATTCTTCCGGTCGCCGTTCTTACCGTCTGCCTGCTTAAGTCCGCCGCCTGCAAAGTAGTCGAAATCGGAATCAATAAGCTCCAGACCGATCTCATAGTAGCTGTTTCTGCTTGCCTGATGTGCATAGTATGCGGCAGGAGTTGCATGGTTAAGGTTAACGCTGGAAACGATGCCCACCTTGTAGCCCATCTGATCCTTAAGCTTTTCAGCGATAGTTTCATAAGATGTGGTATAGGTCTCGTCCATGTTTATTGTTCCGCTGTAGGTCTTGTAGCCTGTGGAAAGAGAAGTTGCGGTGGAAGCGGAATCGGGGCAGAATGAAGATGAATCGTATGTGACCGCAGAGCCTGTTGCTTCAAAGTGGGTGAAGTTAAGATACGAATTTGCCTCGAGGATATCGTTGTTGTTGTCGTCACGCATTGCCGAATAGTAGTCCTGTGTCACCTGGATCTGAGGATAGCTCATTCCGTCGCCGATGAACATGAAGATGTACTTGGGCTTTTTACCCTTGTAGGCGGAAGATGCAGCTGTTGTTTCTGCTGCCGATACGGTGCCGTTCTGAGTAAGACATACGCCTGTGTAAACGGAACCTGCTGCGATGACCAGTGCTGCCGCCGCTGCGGACAGTCTTTTAGCGATAGTTTTCATTCATTTTACTCCTTTGTATTGGTTTATGAGCCTATTATATATCAAAACGGATTTTGTATCTATCATACTCAGGAGAAAATACAGTAAAATCAACGTAAATCATCAGTTGTTTGCAGACAGTGTGATATGGCTGTAAAATGAATGTTATTTCCGTGAAAAGGGCAGTAAAAAAGCCGCCTGAAAAAATCAGACGGCTTTTGAAATTATTTTCTGAATGAATCAGACACCATACTTGGAAGTAGAAACGGGAACGCCTACGCCCATAGTGGAAGCAACTGTGCAGGACTTGATGTAAGTACCCTTTGCAGCAGCGGGTTTAGCCTTAACGATAGCTTCGAGAAGAGTCTCAAAGTTCTCGGTGAGCTTCTCAGCACCGAAAGATGCCTTGCCGATGGGGCAGTGAATGATGTTGGTCTTGTCGAGACGGTACTCGATCTTACCTGCCTTAGCCTCAGTTACAGCCTTTGCAACGTCGGGAGCAACTGTACCGGCCTTGGGGTTAGGCATGAGTCCACGGGGACCGAGAACCTTACCGAGACGGCCTACAAGACCCATCATATCGGGGGATGCGATTACAACGTCGAAATCCATCCAGTTTTCCTTCATGATCTTATCAACGAGATCCTGACCGCCAACGAACTCAGCGCCTGCAGCCTTAGCAGCCTCGTACTTGTCTTCCTTGCAGAATACGCATACTCTTACGTTCTTACCGGTACCGTTGGGAAGAACAACTGCGCCTCTAACCTGCTGGTCAGCGTGACGGGAGTCAACGCCGAGACGAACGTGAACTTCGATGGTCTCGTCAAACTTAGCCTTAGCAGCCTTGCAAGCGAGGTCAAGAGCTTCATTGCTTTCGTAGAGCTTGTTTCTGTCAACAAGCTTTGCGCTTTCAATATATTTCTTACCGTGTTTCATTATTTATTTTCCTCCTATCAGTGGTCAATCGGAAATATCCTCCCACTTTACTCAAGCTTAACTCAGTCAACAACCTCTACGCCCATGGAGCGTGCAGTACCTGCGATCATGCTCATTGCGCTGTCAATGTTAGCAGCGTTGAGGTCAGGCATCTTGGTCTCAGCGATCTTTCTGATCTGCTCCTTGGTGATCTTGCCGACCTTGGTCTTGTTGGGAACGCCGGAACCGCTCTGAAGGTTGATTGCCTTCTTGATGAGAACAGCAGCCGGAGGAGTCTTAGTGATGAAGGAGAAGGAACGGTCTGCATAAACTGTGATAACTACAGGAATGATAAGACCGATATCGTTCTTGGTTCTCTCATTGAATTCCTTGGTGAATGCCATGATATTTACACCGTGCTGACCGAGTGCAGGGCCAACAGGGGGAGCAGGTGTAGCCTTACCTGCTGCGATCTGAAGCTTGATTAAGCCAACTACTTTCTGTGCCATAATGCACACCTCCATAAATCGTATGCCGCATGATATCCATACGGACCAGAACTTTTAAATTAGAATTCGTCCGAAACCCTGACCTGGGAAATATCCAGTGTAGCAAGAGTTTCTCTTCCGAACATTGAAACGGAAACATCTACGGTGTTGTCCTCGGAGCTGATAGCCTTTACCTCTCCGATAAAGCCCTCCATAGGACCCGTGGTGATCTTCACCCTGTCTCCGATCTTGAAATCTGCCTCTGCAGCCTTTACGCCGTGATCTACGCCGAGAGCCGCAACCTCTTTCTCGCTGAGAGGAACAGGCTTGCTTCCGGGGCCGACAAAGCCCGTAACGCCTCGTGTATTTCTTACAACATACCAGCTGTCATCGGTAAGGATCATTTTCACCAGAACATAGCCGGGGAAAATTTTGCGCTCCACCTCACGCATTTCGTCCTTGTCATTCTTTTCCATTACCATTTCGGTAGGAACTCTGACTTCGGGAATGAGATCGTGAAGCTTACGGTTTTCCACAACCTTAAGGATCGTCTGAGCAACCTTGTTTTCGTATCCCGAGTAGGTGTGAATAACGTACCATTTTGCTGCCTCTGACATATTTTCAACCATCCTTTGTAGTATTTTTGAAAACCGTTTTCAGAAAATCAGCCTACCAGATTAAGAAGACCCTTGAGTGCGGCTGCGAATGCTGAGTCGATTCCCCAGATAGCCAGACCGCTGAATATCATTGCAACAAGAACGACTGAGGTGTTGTTAACGACAGTTTTCTTGGAAGGCCAAACGACCTTCTTGAACTCACTCTTGAGATCCTTAAAGTACTTTACAACTTTGTTAGGCTTTTTGACTGTTTTTGCCTGAGGCTTCTTGGCAGGCTTGGTTTCTGCTTTTGCTGCGGACTTCTTATCTGCCATTCAAATCAGCCCCTTACTTAGTTTCTCTGTGAAGAGTATGCTTCTTGCAGAACTTGCAGTACTTGTTCATCTCAAGTCTGTCGGGATCGTTCTTCTTGTTTTTCTTTGTGTTGTAGTTGCGCTGTTTGCACTCTGTGCAAGCCAATGTTACCTTTACTCTCATATCGGCACCTCCTGTTAATACTGTTTAGGAAAGACAAATTCTTTCCACTGCCTCCCTCTCTGACGGAATGCCCGTCCATGGGGGTGCGCCAAAAATAAGCGCAAAAAAATAAACCCCATAAAGAGGTATTTTTATCATAACATATAGAAATCGTTTTGTCAAGCCCTTTTTTCAAATTTTCCCCCGCTTGTGGGACAAAATCCACGGGAATTTTTTCATGTCATGTTATTTTGTATTTTATATAGTATATCTTTAGGTCGATGTTGAGGAAAAACTGTCAGCCAATCCACAAATGAAATACACGGCGGTAAAAGCACACATTTATAAAATTGCTCTCATATAAAAAAAGAACAGCAAATAAAAGAACGGGGTGAAGCAAAGTCCGTAAACGTGGCTATATAAGTGAGTGCAAATAGATGAACGGGGTTCGGACACGGCGGCAAGCAAAATGTAGGGGGATAAAAAACGGATGGGAATAGGGGTGTAAGGAAGAGTGAGTGCTTGCCTTTTGCAAATGCACGGAGAAACCATCAGGGGGAATATGTGCCGAAGCGGCAATATGTGACGACAAGCGGCACGGGGAAAGCCGTTTTTTGCCCTTGCTTTAGTTTAATTAACCTTTGGTTAATACTTCCCACCTGGTGGTGTCTCCTTTGCATTAGGTACGGACAGATTAAAATGGTATGCAGATATGTCCGTACCTGCGCCTATCGGCGGAAACTGAAATCGCCGTTCCTGACGGAACATCTTTCAGTTTCAAGCCGCCTGCATAATAAAGTTTTTAGTTTATTTGAGATATTATTATCATTTGTGAGACTTTGAATTTTCGGTGCAGGCGGCTTTATGGATTTTCTTATTTGTCCGCTGTCGGTTTGATTATTCTTACCGCAAACGAACGGATGTCGCTGTCTGCGGACAGCGACAAGGTGGCGCCGCCCCCTTGACCCCTGCCACCTTTGAAAAGGTGGACTAAACTTTTTACCTTTGTGTTTATTTGTGCCGGCTCTTTTAATAGTCTGCTGAGCTTTTATTTCATAAACACAAATGAGCGGAGATTGAACAGATCTCTTGCCTTGAAATACTCCCCTGTCCAGCCGCTGTAGGGTGATGATACCTTTAAATATACAGCGTGCCTTCCCGTTACGCATTTTACGGGGCAGGTGATGATTCCGCCGTTTCTGCCCACATCAAAGGAGCCTATCTCCTCGTCGTCCGCAAAGATGTGAACGGTGCAGTCACAGCCGCAGCCGATGATATCAGCTGAAAATTCCATATTTTTTCCCGTAAAGTCATCGCCGAAATCATAATATTTGTAGCCTATTTCGCAGCCGTCTGTGATATTGATTATGACCCTCTCAAACACATTCTTTTCGATGATGGTTGCGCCGCCTTTAAGTACGCAGGCAATATCAGCGGGAGTTATCTCATAAGGATTGAGTGTCTCTTCAAATCCGAGAGAGGTCATTTCCACGGGCGGGATAGTGCCGTCGGGGAGAATTTCGATTCTTTCCACGCAGCCACGCCTTGACATTATAGTGCCGTTGGTCATTCTGTGGTAGAATATGTACCACTGACCGTTTATGCAGGCAACGGAGCCGTGGTCATTTCCGCCTGGGTAGTCAACGCCGTTATCCACGATATAGCCACGGTATGTGAACGGGCCTGTGGGTTTATCGGAGGTGGCATATGCAAGGCGGCTTCCCCGCTTTGGTGAATAGATGAGATAATATGTGCCGTTTATTTTTCTCGGCGAGCAGGCCTCAAAGAACAGGCTTTCCTCTTCCGCAAAGCCATGCTCCTTGTCGGGAACTATGGGGATAATGTGCTCGATAACGGTATCGCCGCTTATCTCGTACATATTCTGGGAAACTTCCGCCATAAAGGAGCGTTCAAAGCCGCAGTAGATATATACTCTGCCGTCGTCGTCAACAAGCACGCCCGGGTCGATGAACCAGCCGTTACAGCATATCTCATCGGGAACAGTGTATTTATATTTGCTCAGGAGCTTGAAAGGCCCCTCGGGACGGTCGCTTACGCCTACGCAGCCTGTGGCGTTGATGATATAGGCATATAAATAGTACTTGCCGTCCTTTTCCACAACATCGGGAGCAAAAAGCTGATTGTTCTCCCCTGTCCAGTCGGTATTGGCAGGACGGTCTTTCTCGGCTTTTGTGCGGAATATCTCGCCGTGGCATGTCCATTTTGACAGATCGTTAAGGGGAGCGCTCCAGCATTTGAGCACATAGTCGCAGAAGCTGTCCGAGCCTGCGTTGTCGTGGGAGCCGTAAACGTATATGCGGTCGCCGAAAACTCTCGGCTCGCCGTCGGGGATATATTCCCACTTGGGAAGGTATGGATTTGACATAAGAAACCGTCCTTTCGTCAGCAGGACGGTTACTCCGCCATACTGAATTTTAAAGTGTATTTATAACGTCCTCGGCGATCTGATCGGGAGTGAGGCGGTTTGCTTTCATTACCTCACCTGCGTCATATCTGTCGAGAAATTCTTTCCTGAGACCGTAGCACAGCACCTTCATATCGGAATTGCCGTAGAAGCGTGCAATCTTCTCGCCGAAGCCGCCGTTCAGGATACCGTCCTCCAGAGTGATAACAACGGAGTGGTCTGCTTCCAGCTTTTCCAGCAGTTCATCGTCTGTGCCTGTGATAAAATAGGGATTTATGAGAGTGGGCTTTTTGCCTGTTCTGCTCTCAATAGCCTTTGCTGCCTGCTGACCGAGACCGTAGAAGCTGCCCAGTGCGATTATTGCCACACTGCTGCCCTGCTCGGTGACTTCATACTTGTTGAGCTTGCTGAAATCCTTTGCTACAGGCTTTCCGTCGGAGATAACGCTTGCGGGAACACGGACTGCAACGGGGTGTTCGTTCTGCTCAACAGCCCAGTCTATCATGGCAAGATAATCTTCCTTGGTAACGGGAGCAAGATATACAAGGTTCGGGATATTTGACAGCATTGGGATATCAAAAATTCCAAGGTGAGTTACATCGCTCATTCCGTAAACGGAAGCAGCAAACACTGCAATAGCAGCGGGATTGTTGTTGATGCAGAGGTCCTGGGACATCTGGTCATAGGTGCGCTGAACGAATGAGCTGTAAACGCCGTAGAAGGGCTTTCCGCCGTTTGCGGCAATTCCCGATGCAAGAGCAACGGCGTGCTCCTCGGCAATGCCCACGTCGATGAACTGGCTGCCTGCCTCTTTGCGCTTTTGGGCATCAAAGCCCATTACCATGGGAGTGCCCGAGGTTATGGCGCATACGGACTTGTCCGCTTTCATCTTTTTCATAAGGAAGTCAGCGGTTATTGTGCCGTAATCCTCACCGTCAGCGGTGAAAAGGGGCTTGCCTGTCTCGGGGTCAAAGGGCATACACCAGTGCCACTGCTCCTTGTTTGCCACAGCGGGAGCGTATCCTCTGCCCTTTTCGGTAACGATGTGGACTACAACAGGAATTGTGCTGTCCTTAACGCATCTGAACGCATCAATAAGCGAGGGAATGTCATTGCCGTTCTCAACGAAAACATAGTCAAGACCCATTGCACGGAAAAGATTGCGTTCGCTCTTTCCCTTGGTTTCTCTCAGCAGCCTGAGGTTTTTGTAGATACCGCCGTGATTTTCGGCAATGGACATATCATTGTCATTTACAACGATGATGAAATTGCCCTTCATCTCGCCTGCAAAGTCGAGACCTTCCATAGCCTCTCCGCCGCTGAGTGAGCCGTCGCCGATAACTGCGATAACATTGCCCTTTTCACCTTTAAGGTCACGGGCTTTTGCAAGACCGCTTGCCAGGCTTATGGAAGTGGAGGTGTGACCGATGGTAAAGAAGTCGTGCTCGCTCTCGGAAGGCTCGGTATATCCCGAAACATCGTCCAGATGGTCAGCGTAAAGGAAAGCGTCCTTTCTTCCTGTGAGCATCTTGTGGCAATAGCTCTGGTGAGACACATCGAACACCATTTTATCAACAGGTGAGTCGAAAACATAGTGCAGAGCAATTACAGCTTCCACCATGCCCAGATTGGGGCCGCAGTGACCGCCGTGCTTGCTGAGTTTGAAGAGAAGTGCATCTCTCATCTCGCCCGCAAGGGTGTTAAGCTCGTCAGCGGTAAAGGTTTTGATATCCGAAGGTTTGTTGATCTTTTCAAGCAGCATAAATTTTCCTCCTGTTTAAATTACATTGTTATAGTACAGCACGATATATCATGCCCTTGTATAATATTGTAATACTTAAAGCCGACTTTAAGTCAAGGGGTGCGGAAGAAAATTTACATTGCTATAATTATAACTTAAAAAGCATATATGTACAATAGCTTATTTGTTCCCGAAAGATGATATTTTGTGCAACAGCGCAGGAAATAGGCTTGTTAAGCTTAATTTTCCAAAAACTACTCAGCATATTCATATTGAAATAATATTTGCCGTGTAGAATAATCATAGGTATTTATCAAAAATTATTGCAACTTATGACAGATCCTTAGTATAGCAAATGAAATTATGCAGAAAGGTTTAAAAATGAAGCAGATCAAAAAAAGCAATCTTAACTTAATAATTGCTGTTATTGCGCTGCTTCTCACAGCCGCAGCCATTTCTGCTGCCATTGTTTATGTAAACAGAACCCCCGAGGTGTATCCTTCCGACCGTGAAGCGGTCTATGAGGCAAAGCAGACAAGGGCAAAGGAAAAGTGCTTTGCGGCATATGCTCCTGCTCAGGTCATAAACGACAAAAGCGAATATACCACGCCATACGGCACTTTTGAGCCTATCGAGAGCGTTATCGACATAAACGAGTACCTTACCCTTAACCACACAGTCCCCGACCCCGAGCTTTGCAGGCTCTATATCACCGAAAGCGGCAATGATGAAACTGCGGCTGAGATAATGATGCAGATAAAAGCCATATCCGATTCCGTATGCGACGGCTGCACCGATGATTACAGCAAGGCATATGCCCTTGCGATGTGGACGGGGCAGAATATCGCATATGATCATGATGCGGCGCATAATTCCGCAGATCTGAGCATAATATCTCTTGAGGCCATACTGAACAACGGAATGAAAACCACCTGCGGCGGCTTTGCCAATTTTTATTCGGCGCTGTGCCACAGCCAGGGGATATATTGCCTTTACCTTAAAGGCGGCTCCTCCAGCGAGGGCTACAGCAGAGCACAGCTGGCGGAAGCTCCCGCAAACCACACATGGAACGCTGTTGCGCTGGACGGTCAGTGGTATTATGTGGACTGCACATGGATATCCGACCTGGGCGTGGAAAACGGCATCGTAAGCGGCGGCGACAACATCAAGCCATTTTATGCCCTTTTCGGCTTCGGAGAAATGAGCATAGAACACAGGATAGACCGCAGCGAACATATCTGCTACGGCGGCTGAGATATAAGGTCAGACAGGGCGCATATTTATATAGTATATGGTATTTTTTGCGTTGAAAAAATTTTTTTCAAAAAGGTATTGACAAGTGAGTATTATTGTGCTATAATAATTAAGCACTCAGGTAAAGTGCTTAAAATATCGCGGAGTGGAGCAGCTCGGTAGCTCGTCGGGCTCATAACCCGAAGGTCGTAGGTTCAAATCCTGCCTCCGCAACCAAATAAAAATCAAGCTGTTCAAACATCTGAAAATCTGCACTTTTTACCAAACAGATTTTCGCTTGAACAGCTTGACAAATGTATTATAATCCTGTATAATTAAGTTCAGGATAATAAATGGCATTCACTAAGTCATTCAGATTTTGTGTTAATCTGTTTGATGATGCGTTGAAAGTAGTTTGCAGACTGCTTTCAACGTGTGGGTGCATTTGTTTTATCCATTACATTATACTACATATCTTTTTAATTGTCAAGCGTTTTTTTAGCCACAGTGGTGGAATTAGCAGATACAAGGGGTTTAAAAGCCCTCGGATTAACTTCCGTACCGGTTCAAGATGGTTCAAGTCTGGTCTGCGGCATCAAGTATTAGGATTATTGCTTAAAAGCATAGTCCTTTTTTTATTTAGGGGTAGAAATGATGGCTGTATTGTTAAATGTTCCTTATGCTGAAAAAGATCAAGCTAAGGCTTTAGGGGCTTGGTGGAATAATGATTTAAAGAAATGGTATGTTCCAAGTGAAAAAAACTACTACAAATTTAAAAGGTGGATTTCAGCATCCGATGATTTCTGGATTTTATGTAACCATCTATATATTGTTGAAGCAGAACAGACCTGTTATAAATGCAAAGGCAATACACGAGTTATTGGCTATGGAATAGAAAGCTATTTCCATTTTTCTGAAGATGAGGATAGTGGGGTATATTATAATAAGGGTGGAGAAGTTCATATAGCTTCACACATTGCTCCCATTCCCGATAAGATTTTAGCATATCTTCAAAATAATTTTAATTATAAGGAAAGATATTCAAAATTTGCAGGATATACATATTTAGCAAACTGCTGTGATAATTGTGATATCTTACAAGGGGATTATTTTTTATTTCACGAAGTGGATAGCCCTTTTTGGATTTACAATGAATCTGATGCAGCAAAATTAAGACTATATAAAATTCCTTTAGAATATGACCTTGTTTTAGATTATGTCGATATATCATTTGGAACATATGATTTTTTAATTAAAGAGTTCGGAGAAACGACCGAATTAAAACTATAATGTCTGCGTATCACAGAGCAGTGGAACAGTCCTGCTCTGTGATTTTTTATTCTCCGAGGAGCATATTCATTGTTTTTCTTTTCTGTTCGTCAAGAACGTGGGCATAGCGGTTTAGCGTAATATTCACGCTTGAATGACCGAGGATAACGCTAAGTGTCTTTACATCGGCTCCTTTTTCGATGGCTCTGGTCGCAAATGTATGCCGCAACGAATGGAAATTAGCATCATCTATGCCTGCTTCTTTGGTTATCCGCTTAAAAGTTTCCTGCATAGTCTTAGGTTCAGCAGGCCCTCCGATAGATGAACGGAACAAGTAGTCATTTTTATCGGGCGGCTTTCGCATTATTACACTTGTATTTGCCCAATGCTCCAAGAGCTTTTCACAGTATTTCTCGTTGATTGGAATGTCTCTTACTGATTTTTTGGATTTTGGTGTACCCACAACAATCTCTGTTCCTTTTCCGTCAATCCTTGGAAGGCGATTCGCTGTGCGACGTATGTGTATTATCCCCTTTCGTGTGTCAATATCAGACCAACGAAGTCCCAAAACTTCTCCGAGTCTGATTCCAAGGGTCAAACTGAGATAAACACCAAAGGCAAGCTTCTCGCTGCTCCTCGACAGCTCAGCTTCAAGCAAATTCTGCTCATTAACGGTGAGCACTCTCATCTCGACTTCTTCTACACTGGGTATCTCAACAAAAGATGCATAATTTTTGGGAATAAGCTCAAGCTCGATTGCTTTGTCCAGAGATTTATGTATCATTCGATTTATATTCTGTAATGTTTTGGGAGATAAACCACCGCCTTTCAGACTGCCGTTATCAGACTGAGCATTTATAAAACGCTGCAAGATATCCGTATTAAGCTCTGACAGCGTGTATGAGCCAATTTCAGGAATGATATGTCCGTTTATATATCCATTATAGGAAACTGCTGTAGAACGCTTTACAGTTCGTCTGGAGTATGTCTCAAACCAGTATATCAGCCACTCTTTAAATGTCATATCTTTTTTCAGAAAATAATTCATATTTCTATCCTTTCCTGTTCCGTCAATGTTCGCAGACTTTAAGATTATATCACAAAATATTCACCTTTTCAAAATTAAATTATCCACATTCAGAAAATCAGAATGTGGGCTTTCTGCACTCTGAATAGCCATATGCGGAAAATCGGAATGTGGGCTTTCTGCACTCTGAATAGCCATATGCGGTAAATCAGAATGTGGACTTTCTGAGTTTTAAATAGCCATATGCGGAAAATCGGAATGTGGACAAAATGACATATTGAATCCGAATGATAAAAATAAAAGCATCCAAAACACGTTGCTTTGGATGCTTTTATTTTAAATTATCTGCTCATTTCTTTTTCAGCCATACACCTCTCATTTTCATCAATCTCAGCATCAAGGTCAGTATCAACAAGCTTATAGTTATAATCCTTGATATTCGGGAACATTGTCTCAAGCGCCATTTCCTCAACATCTGCTTTTTCATTCGGCAGATTTCCGTCACGGAAGTCCTGATACATTCCCATTCCGCTTAATTCATAGGAAAGAGCTTCAGCTTTCTGATTTTTACTATCAAAATAAAATTCTATTGCAGGATCGTACATCAGATCGCCGTTCTGAGTATAGGTGTGTGCGACAAATACAACATCACCATTTCGCTCAATACAAAGAGGTTCTATTCCCTCTCCTGCTTCATACTTGCAGTGGAATTCTTTGCTGTATTGAAGAGCCGGGCATATATCTACAAGCGCAGCGTAAAGCTCAGAGCTTCTGTCCTGTGTGTTAACCTTGATAGAAGCAAGCTGTGCATTGACTTCTTCAAGTCTTTTTTCTTTGGCTGCAAGCTCCTGCTCCTGAGGAAATACAGCATCGGCAGCAGCTTTTGCTTGCTCAATGTCTGCACATATCGCCTGTAGTCCCTCCTCCTCTTTCATCAGGGTAATGCCAATACTGTTAATTACGTTATCAAGCCTGATAATATTACCACCGGCCTTTACGTTTATATCCATATTAAGCTCACCGTAATGATTTGTTGCACCTTGCAGATTTACTTTGATTTTCTTACTGAAAACATCGAGGAAAGCAGTCATTTCGAAGCCACGGTAAGAACCGATATGTACTTCTTTACCCTGCAATATATCCTTATTATCAAGAATAGCCTGACGTATAGCTTCTCCTGCCGCATCTTTTTCGTGATACTTCTTATCTCCCACAGTGACGGGATAATAGTTCTTACCGTCCTCATTCTGTAAAGGCTGTTCTTTTTCAGCAAACTCCACATCTTTTTTCAGCTTGTCAATATAAGTCTCCTTAACCGACTTTTCCCGTGGAAGTATGGTATATGCTTTATCCTGAACAGCGTATTTCTGGGAAAGGAAAGAGGACTTTAATACATTAAGCTTGGTTATTTCAGTTTCGAGATCAATTTTCTCCTTGATAAGGGGATTGCCTGCGCAGAGGGCCTTTACTTCTGCATAATCAAGCGCAATTTCGTCCACGTCCTCGCAGGAACGAACCGGAGACTTATCGGTCATAATCTGACTGATAAACTTCTGCTTGTTTTCAAGCATCTGATATAGGTAAGCATCGAATGTCTTGTCGGTCGTGTAGCGATAAATATCAACTTTAGTGTTAGTGTTGCCCTGCCGGATAATTCGTCCGTGGCGCTGCTCCATATCCGATGGGCGCATCGGTGCGTCAAGGTCGTGCAGAGCTATCATTCGCTCCTGTGCATTCATTCCCGCACCGCATTTCTGTGTAGAGCCTATCATTACACGGATTTCGCCCTTATTCATCTTTGCAAAAAGCTTTTGCTTTTCTTCGGTTGTATCCGCATCGTGGATAAAAGCTATTTCCTTTTCGGGAACACCTTTCGCCACAAGCTTTTGCTTGATATCATCATAAACACAGAATTTACGCTCAGATTCAAAGGCTTCGGTAGGAGAATGGTGCAGCTTTGACCACGTCTCCTCAGGAATTTCTGAGATTTTTCCGCTTGAAGCTATTACAGCACTATTGCTTGCAGTCATTGTGTCATAATCCACAGTGTGAATCATTATGATATCTTCATCAAATACACCTCCTGCTTTGAAATTCTTAGGTGGTTTACTGCCGGTAAGCTTTTTGAAAATCTTATCAGCCGTATCTTTCTGACCGAGCTTTGCACTGTAAACAGGTGCATATTCGCCTTTAGTGTCCTTTCGATACAATGTATATGTATTTTCATTAACAGCAGCCTGTGGTGTTGCAAGGTCGCAGAATATGAGCTGAGTGCTTTTCTTTTCAGCCGTCTGCTTCCAAATATCAAAAACATTGTTTATGCACACATTTACCTTAGAATTTGGGTCATCAGGCAGTGATGGATTCATACACCTTTGGTCAAGTCCTATCTTTCTGCCGTCAACAGTAAGCTTGCACATATTATCCTCGGTAGGATCCACTGCTCCTGCACGGATAAGCTTTGCACGTTCCCCAAGGTTCTTTATCATCTTTGACTGCATTTTTGTTGCAGGAACATTGATATTGTGCATTTCAAAATCAGGTCTGTCAAGATTCAATGTTGCTGCCGTTTTAATATCGGCACATTCTTTGAATATGTTCATCAGTTCGGGCAGATTTTGAAATTTGGCAAAACGTGTTTTCATCTGATACTTGCCGTTTGCTTCGGGTGACAGTTCCATTGATGTGGTTGTTTCACCGAAAATAGATGCCCAACGGTCAAAACTGTTTATTCCAAGCTCCCTGAGCTTATCAGCCTGTAAGTACCGCATAAGTGTGTACATTTCGGACATTGAGTTACTTATAGGCGTTCCGCTGGCAAAAATTACGCCCTTGCCGCCTGTCACTTCGTCAAGATATCGGCACTTCATCAGAAGCTGCATAGATCTGCCCGAACCGCCGCTGCCTATACCTGATACATTCTGCATTTTTGTAGGAGTATCGAGGTTTTTGTATGCCTGGGATTCATCAACAAAAATTTTGTCGATACCAAGCTGCTCAAAGCAAAGCATATCTTCTTTAGGAGTTTTTTCAAGGAGCTTTTGGATTTTATCTGTATAAGATTTTATAGCACGTTCTACTTGCTTTACGGAATATGATCCTTTATTTGATGTTGCACTGATTTCATCAAGTGCCGCTTCAAGCTTATCTACTTCGCTGTAAAGTGTCTCAAGCTCTCGTTCACGGGATAGATGTATCATATCAAACTGAGAATGCCCGATTATCACAGCATCCCAGTCACCTGTTGCGATTTTTGCAAAAAGATCTCTTCGATTTTCAGGCTTGAAGTCTTTCTCTGTTGCCACAAGTACGTTTGAATTTGGGTAAAGAGTGCGGAAAGCATCGCCCCACTGTTCTGTAAGTGCATTTGGAGCAGTTATAAGTGGTTTGCTGTGAAGTCCGAGCCGCTTGCCCTCCATTGCTATAGCAACCATTTCAAATGTTTTGCCGGCACCGACCTCATGGGCAATGAGAGTATTTCCATTGCTGTAAAGGCTGCGTGCAACTGCATTTTTCTGATGAGGTTTAAGAGCTATATTTGAGTTCATTCCAACAAAGTTCAGGTGTGAGCCATCATATTCTCTGAGCCTTACGGAATTGAATTTCTCATTATAGAGATTGGTAAGTTTTTCTCTGCGTTCAGGGGTTGCAAAAATCCAATCCTTAAATTTCTTTTTCAGCTCGTCCTGTTTAGACTGAACTACCATTGTTTTATCCTGATTTACAGCTAAAACATATCGGCCCTTTTCATCTTTGATTTCAATGCCATTTTCATCTTTTACACGTTCTCTGATTTCTGCCTTTTTCATATTTAGTGACACTTCGATTATTTCATACGCATTCATATCGGAAGTACCGTAAGTCTCAGTGGCAAGAGTATTGCCATAACTATGCTGATAACCTTCGACTTTCCATTTGTCAGTGGCCTCGGAATATATCACCTCAATGCTGTTGCGTGTCTGAAAATCAGGTTTAAGTGTTTCAAGTATAAACTGCCGTATATATTCAGGATCTATCCATGCTGAACCAAGCTTGACAGATATATCAGCAGCTTCTATGCGCTGCGGCATAACAGCTCTGAGGGCTTCAATATTGCGTTCAAGTCCTGCTTCTTCAGCAGCTGCAAGCTTAGCTCTGATATTGCCTGTAAGATATTCATCAGCACTTTCCCAGCGCATATTTTTCTGAGGATTCTGATAAATCTTGTCTCCAAGTTCTGCTACAAGTTCGCTTTCGGATTTGTCGGTAAGCATCGACATATAATCCATATCAACACGCATTTTTTCTGAAAGCGAAAGAATAAGTGCGTCCTGTGCATTATTGCAATGATCTATTACAATCTGCGGATTTATGGTCTTTTTACTGAATATATCAGCTTTTCCAATGAAATTTCCGCTGTTATCAGTCTTTTCAAGACTTTTTATAAGATGATAGCTGTTATCATTTGCAAATGCTTTTTTGTTTTCAGCCTGTCCGATCCGACCAAAAAGCTCAACAAAATCATCATAGTCTTTGCTGAGTTTATTTTGTGCATCAGATATCTTGACCTCATTTTCGCCGTTGTAGTTGTTTATCTGTAAGTCAAGCAGCTCGTGAACACTGTCCCTGAGCTGTGTCATAGCTTTGATACGGTCAATGTTTTTCTCATCATTTACACGTTCCATAGTGTCTCCTGCTTCGTGATAGTAAAGTGTATCATCAGAAATGACATAACCGTACTTCGGAGCATCAGGAGGACAGGGTACTGTATCAAGGTGAGAAGCATTTTCACGTTCAGATAATTTGACAGCTTCGTTGTATTCACCTTTAATATTTTGAATTGCAACAGCAAGCTGTTCTTTAAGGTCCGCACCTTCAATCGGAACACACATAGTGGCATTGGCTTGATTTCCGTACAGCTTATTGCCCTCCACCATTTCACCAAGTATCATTTCAGGGTGGTCAGCAAAGTATTTGTTTACAGCAATCCCATTTTCAAGGATATCCTTGAATACCCATTCAGGTGTGTTCTGCTCTACGCTGACAGGCTTTTCTCGCTTTTGCAGGAAAATAATATCAGATGTGACTTCTGTTCCTGCGTTCTGCTTAAACGCTGTATTCGGCAGACGTATCGCACCGAGCAGCTCTGCTCGTTCGGCAAGATACTTTCTGACCTCGGGGCTTTCCTTGTCAAGCGTACCCTTTGAGGTCACAAATGCTACTATTCCTCCGGGGCGGACTTTATCGAGGGTTTTGGCAAAGAAATAATCGTGAATATACATATTCTGATTATTATAGTCCTTGTCATTGACTTTATAGCTGCCAAACGGCACATTGCTGACCGCAATGTCAAAGCTGTTGTTTTCAAAAGTTGTATTTTCATAGCCCTTTATCTGAATATTTGCAGAGGGATAAAGAAGCTTTGCAATACGTCCTGTTATGCTGTCAAACTCAACACCTGAAAGCTTGGAGTTATTACGCATTTCTTCGGGCATAGAACCGAAAAAATTTCCCGTTCCGAGTGCCGGTTCAAGAATCTTTCCACCCTTAAATCCCATATTTTCAAGAGCAGAGTAAATCGAGTTTATGACTGTATAGCTTGTAAAGTGTGCATTGAGTGTTGATGCCCTTGCAGAAGCATATTCTTTCGGCGTGAGAAGCCTTTTCAGCTCCGCATATTCTTTACTCCAGTCGTTCTTGCTGCTATCAAAAGCATTTGCCAAGCCACCCCAACCAATATATTTTGCAAGTATCTGCTGTTCTTCGGGGGTAGCACTGCGCTTTTCACTCTCCACCTGTTTCAAAAGGCGTATAGCAGCGATATTGTTCTGACAGCGTGTCTTATCTCCGCCAAAATCCCCATAATTGCTTTCGTTTATGGTATAGTCGCTTTTTAAAGCAGTGCTTTCCTTGTTTTCAGGCTTAGGAGAATTGTCATTTTCGGCATCTCTATGTTTTGACGGATTTATTTCGTCCATTGAAACATAATGATTTTTGGCACTAAAGAATGAAAACTGCTCAATCTCCTGCTCCTTGGGATTTTCAAGCATTTGACCATTTTTAAGGACCATATCAAGGCAGGAAAGGGCATTTTTATACTCATTGTCAGTAATCATTCCCAAATCAGCCTGAGCAGCAAGGAGAATTTTTTCGGCTGCCGATTTGTACAGCGGTAAAGAAATATCATTAAGAACATTGGCATTGAGAACAGACATAAAAGCTGAATGATAGCTTTCCCAGTCATACGCTTCTGCTGCCGTGCCGTTGTAAAGCTCGTTGATAGCGTGACGAACATCATCAACGATCATATAGCTGCTTTTTTCATTTGTTATTTTCTGTACATCTGTTTTTTTCACATCAGGAATAATCATTTCACCTGATTCAATCATTTTATCCAGCATCTCATTTCCTTCGCTGACAAAATAGTCAAACTCAAGATTTGAAAGCTCCTGTTCATTCATTTCTTTCAAAGAATTATATTTATCCGTTTTTACAAGCTTTTCGTCAAGAAAATACCGCACCTCATACTTTTCAAGGTCTGCTTCAACTTCAAAGCTATAATCGGCATTGTCACCGAGTTCTGTATATCCCAAACCAATATGATTGAGATTATCTGCTGTAAAAGGCTCATCATCGGGAGAAATATCAAATTCTCTCTCATTGTAAGCTTTGAGATATTCAGCCGCTTTTTTAAGTTCTTCATCATAGTTCCCCACTGGGGAATTTTCAATTTCCTTTTCAGAATTACCAATGAATACTCCATTGTCTGCGAGTTTATTGCCATAGTCTGTTCTGCTGTTTTCTGCTTCAAAAGCCTTATCCATTTCATCAATGGAATATCCCATTGAGCCGATAATGCCTTCTTCAACGGATCTTTCGAGAGCCTGTTTTTCTTTCTTTTCAGCAACCTTTTTGAGTTCTGAAATAATTTCTTCTTCGCTGTGATTGCTGACTATGCTCAATGCCTCTTCAATTCCTATATTGATATAGTCATCAGTAGATGTGTAAATCATTACCGTATTGTAATCAAGGTCAAATTCAAGGCTATATACCCATTTATCATTTCCCTGTTCAATCTCTGCTGCACGTGGAGCGCTGATCTGCTCACCCATTTCCGAGAAAGCAGTGTACTTCAATTCATTCATCTGCCTTATAGCATCAGAAAGAGAAAGATATTCGATAGATTTCGTGTATTGTGAATCATACTGATGAACGGTAATAAGAGCGATTTTTGAGGGAGTAGCCGCAGGAAATTCTGTTGTACGTTCTTCTTTATGCTGTATCTCCGTTCTATGAACATCTGCCGCAGTCATTCGTACAGCTTCCATACGATTGTCATATTCATTTTTCAGCCACTCGTTATAATATACCGAAAGCGGAGAACCTGTTTTAATAAGATTTTCTATAGCAGATTGTACATCAGGATCAGCAATATCAGAGGAAAGGTCAAATTCAATATAAGCCAATATATCACGCTTAACAGTCAGCTCATATGCCGCTGCTTTTGCTTTTTCGGCAGTATCAAGGCTGTTTTCATATTCTTCAAGCTCCTGACTGGCAATATTATACAGCCTTTCGGATAAGCTGAGATTGTCATCGTGAACGATGTTCCCCACTGGGGAATTTTTATCATAGTATTCTTCAAAGCCGTTCCACACGTCAGCCATAATAACGTTTTTATATTCATCAACTATGATGCAGGCTGATTCATCGCCGTATATTTCATTTTCAAGAAGATACATCTTTTTGCCGTCTATAATATCACTGTCAATGACATACCAAGTTCCGATATGTCCTTCGATAGCGATATTATCACTCTGTTCATTGATAACAGAATTATTGCGGCTTTCTTCGGCGGAACGGACAGCAGAACTTTTTTCTTCCAGTGCAGAAATCAGTCTGTCAACAGCTGTGATATTGCTGCTGTTCTCGGCAATACCATAAAATTCAAGTGTGTTTTCGGGCTTGTTTATATAGTTTCTTGCCGCAGATGTAAACGCTTCTGTGTCAGAGCTTATTATATATTCCTCACAAGAACTGAAAAGAGAATATATAAATTCATTCCTGCCTGTTGTTTCGTCAGCTGCACTGATTTTGGCATTATATGCAGCGATGATATCCTGTTCATATATAGCTTTGCATACAAATTCTCCTTCACCAAAGTTGCCATCAGGATTATAATATATCCACTCAAAACTGTTTCCATCTGAATTGTATGTAAAATGGTCAGGATAATCGTTGCCCATTCTTGGAAACGAGGTAACAAGCTTTGCATTATCGTGTCTTATCTTGTCAGCACGTTCAATTTCTCTCCACTGATTTATCTGAGCTTCATCAGTGGAGATAGAAATGTTATGTGCCTTGGCATATTCCGCTGCATCATCAACGTAATTGAATGTAGGTACAACGCCGTCAGTATCATAATATGCGTTTCCGCTTTTATCACTTAAATAATAAATCTCATCAAAAGCATCAGATGTAAGGGATATTTCAAAGGAAACCTTTGCATAGCCGTTTCTTTCCTGCTCAATATAGCCCTTAACCAAAGCTTCGATTTCTGAGCCGCTGACCGTAATTCTGCCCTTTTCACCTTCAACAATGCCTGAGTACATTATATGCTCAGAATCGAGACGTGCAGCTATTTTATCAACGACATCAGCGTCCATTGAAATTATGCGTTTGTCTCTTATATACTTGTACTGAGTGTTTCCGATAAATCGGCGGGGATTTTCCGCCTTTATCTTATCGAGGATTTCGCTTGCTCTTTTGAAATTTTCATCGCCGCTTACTGTAATAGTGGCTTTATAATCGCTTATTCGTCCCGAATATGGGATTTGCTCCTTATCAAGAAAATCCGCAAGCTTTCCGATATATTCGGCTGTGCTGTCAATATATTTTTTGTTCTGAATATTACGGTAAGGGGTATTTCCTATGATATTATTCATATCTTATGCCTCCTGTCAACGTTTTGGGGAATCAGTATGGAAGATCGTCAGTATCGACCTCAGTAAAATCTTCCATTTCATGTGAAGCAAATGGATTGTTAAAATCACTCTTTTGCTCGCTTTTCTGTGGCTTACGATTATTTGTAGGGGCAAATGAAATTTCTTTTATCAATACAGTCCTTTCATTGTGTACGGACTTATTGGCATCTTCCCACTTACTGCTGCGAAGTGTGCCCAAAATATCTACAAGCTGGCCCTTGTGGATATATTTCGAGCAAAACTGAGCTGTATTATTCCAAGCTTCAACCTTGATAAAATCAGTTTCTTCGGGTGATTTGTCACGCTGAACGGCAATATTGAAGCTGCATACGAATTTGCCGGCAGGAGTCTGCCGAAGTTCGGGGTCCACCGTAAGTCTGCCTGTAAGTATTACAACGTTTCTCATTCTGATTTTTCCTCCTTGGGTTTGTTATCATCACTGATAAGTGATATGATGTCATTGACAGTAAAGCCTTTTTCAGAAATGCACTTGCAAAAAGATATTATCTGCTTATAGGATATCTTATTCTTTTTGCAGAGTGTATCAAGTTCCTTGACTTCCTTTTCGTGCTGCTTGCGTTCTTCTGCTTCAATCTTTTCGGCAATAGCCTTTGCCTTTGCTTCCGCTGCCGCAACTGCCGCAAGCCTTTTTGTCTGTTCTGCCTTAAGCGCTGCAAGCTTGTTGACCTTTTCTGATGACTTCTTCTGTTCCATAATTATATTTTCCCTTTCCTTATATCATTTTCGATATCGCATATTCTTGCAGAAATAAACGATTCTGCGGATTTAAGTGTATCAAGTTCCTTTTCAGCGTATCCGACAAGCTGTCTGAGCCGATCTCTGCGCTTTTTCATATCAGCAAGCACAGCATCTTTTGATGGATACGCCCGACAGTCTGGGTAATATATCTTTTTATGCAGATTTTCTTTTTTGGACTGTGACATTGAATTACCTCCACATCTATTTACTTATAACCGCACTCCGTTCCTGTGAGCGCATTTGTGCTTTTTCCTGTGCTTTTTCTGACCATTCAGTAACCTTTTTCACCTCTTGCGCAAAATTCCCGCTTTTTGTAAGCTTTAAAAGGTCATTAAAGTCCTTTACTCCGGCTTCGGCACATTCACGATTCACCCGGAAATTGCTGCGGTTTGCCCAAATAAAAGAGGATTGCGCAATCTCCGCTTTTGAATTTTTTGCATCTTTGAAATCATCTGCCGAAAGGAAAAAGCTGCACTGCTTACCGTTTATATCAGCAATTATGTATTCTATCGGAGGTTCCCGGTCGGTGAATGTTCGTTTGTCTATATCGGAACCGCCTGCCATAGAAAGCGAATCCTGCATTTTTTCTTTCAGGATCTTATCATTGAATTTCTGACCGGCACAATCATTATCAACGCACGATATAACAGTCATATTGCTTTCAATGTAGTGCATAGCGATTGTGGGCTTCAGCCCACCCATTGAAACGAACTTTGCATTTTCTATTTCAGGGTGCAGCTCCACAAATGACATCAAGTCAATAGGGGCTTCGAAAAGATAAACAGTATCAACCGTATTGGCATTTCCTTTGATATATACAAATCCGTTATCTGTATCATCATGAGGGACTATGCCTTTAAATCTTGTGCCTGAATATATACCCTGAACATCGGCGCCGCAAGGCTCGCCATTTTCATTCAGATGCAGAAAGATAGCATTTTCGTGCTTTGGAGCATCGACGTTCTGACCGAATTGAGCATATCCCTGATACAATACTCCCTGATTTACAAAATCGCTTATTATTTTCGGGTCAATCCGGCGTTGATTGATAAGATATGCAAATACCTTCTTGCAGTTATCCGATTTTTGGGGCATAATAAATTCCCGATGTTCTTTCTGAGGGACAGTATTCTTGGGGACGAATTGCTTTACTTCCGCAGCATCACCAACAATAGACTGCATAGCATCTTTAAACGACATTCCCATTACTTTCTGGCAAAATGCCAACGGCCCTTTTCCGCCTTCAGGTGAACCATCTGCCTTACTCTGAGAAAAAATTGTAAATAAGTTTTTCTGGGGATTTATGTACAATCCGCCGTAACCCTTAACGTGAATTTCCTTTCCCACTGTTTCACAATCAAATCCATGTGAACGCACAAACTCGACCAGGTCGGCGTTTTTTGCCTGTTCAATTTGCTCGTCCGTATAGCGCTTGTATTCGCCCATTTTTCAACCTTCTTTCTTTATTCCCCAATGGGGAATTCTGTTATATAAGCTATCTGAAAAGTTGTTTTACTTGATTTGCTCATGCTCGTTATCATTGCGGCTTCTTTCAGCAGCTGTTTGCTCTACCTTAGTAGCCCAATTATTTATTTCTTTTAATTCGGCACAAAATTCCTTAGTGCTTTTACGTTCATCGGTGATTGCCTGACTTAATGAGTATGAAAGAAGTTCTTCCTCATCAAACTCATCAGCAGTTGCTTCAAAATCAGCATGAGCTTTTAATATCTCATCTTTTTCTGTTTCAGAAAGTGACTGTAATTTTTCTGATACTTCTTTAGCCAGCGGGCAACATTCACTGACTATTTCGCTGATCACTTTATCCAGCTTAGTACTGTCAAATTCTTCGCCAAATTTGCTGATATAAGTATCTCTTATGTCATTTTTTTCGGACATAAGCGTATCATACTGGTTTTGAGTAAGATATCCAAAGTCCTTACGCAAATTAAGCTGATATTCTATATTACTGGTGAGCGCTTCCTTGGCAGTAGATTGTGATTTTATACTGTTGTATATGTTTCTCGCTGCTTTAAGGTTGTCCCAGCCGTCAACCGAAACAGAATATTTCCCGGTAGTCTCATCTTTTATACCGGAAAAGTCTATGCCTGATTTTTTCAGGCTGTCAGTAAGAGAATCAATATGTTCGGCAGTTATTCCGTTTATCCGCTTTTTATCGACAATATCTTTATATGAAATAGTGCCGAATATCTTATAATTCTTGTGAGGGGTATGTACTGATTTTTCACCCTGTTCAGCTGATTTTTCTCTCTGTGCGATGACCTTGTCCATAATGTCGGCAGTGGTAACGACCTTGTTTCTGCCAGTTTCCTTTGCATTATAGACCAATTCGTCAGCGCATTTAAATTCTGCATCAAAAACAGCTCTTGCATTGTCAGGTGTCATTTCTATTTCAGGAGCCATCTGATATACTCCCATAGAAATAGTTACACTTATATTCTTTTCCTGCCCATCAGCTGCTGTTACAGTGTGTTCGGAATTTTCTACGGAAATTCGCAGACGTTCTGCTATTTCGTAAGCCTTTTCAGGTTCGCAGTTAAGAATAAGTATCATTTCTTCGCCGCCAAATCTGAAAGCACAATCGGAGCCGGTGCGTGTGCCTTCCTGAAGTATTGCTGCCACATCTCGCAATACAGTGTCTCCTGCATCATGTCCGTATGTATCATTAACGCTTTTGAAATGGTCAATATCGCACATTACAATGTTCACGGGGAGATTATCGTTTATTCTGCCGCAAATAGTATCAGCCGCATATTCATTAAGTCCCTGTCTGTTTTTGAGATGAGTAAGCTCATCGGTGATTCTGCCCTGATGCTCGAACTCTTTTTTCAAGGCAAGCTCTATGGTATTGACTATCTGACTGTTAGGCTTGAAGAACTCAATTTCCTTTTCCGAAAGTCCATTTTCCTTTTCAGCAGTAATTACACCAAGAGCACCGCCATCAGATGATACTATAGGGATAATGGTCTTATCTCCTTCGTACATTATCTGCTTGATATCAAATGCAGTTTTAAGGCTCTCTGCCGCCTGTCCTTCCTGCCATTCACGATAATCGTTGCCCTGAGCAAAGAACTTGTCCGTAAACCTGTCATAACAGTAAAAAGCTGCTTTGTCGCATTCGGTAATCTGCTTTGTGACACTTTCGATTTCAGCCATAGTTTTGCTTAGATCCTGCGCCTCAGTCATAGCAGCCATAAACTTGTTTATTGTCTGCACCTGATCTTCAAGGCTTGCAAATTTCTGCTCCATTTTCTGAAACTTCATCTCAAATTCCTGACGAAGCTTGGCTTCAATCTGAGCCATCATTTCCTGTTCATTCAAAGTTTTATCCTCCTTTTTTTCAATCGGATACTTGACATTTTTCATTGAGTATGCTATACTATTATCAAAGCAGATAACTGAAGTCGTTTTGGATAATTGGTATCCTATAGTCGTGAACAGTTTATCTGTTTTTTCTTTGTCATAAGCAATAATTTTGTCAAGTTTCTTATTCAAATAGTTTTCTATGTTATTTTTTCCGTAAATACTTGATATTTTGTTTACTATGCTATCGGTACTTCTTAAATCTAAGGCAATTGGAACAATAATGTTCTGATTGTCTTGATTTTTTATTTCTGTGATTAATGTAATAGTATTTGGATGATTACCCCTCATAACTAATATGGGATTCCTTATAAATTCAGGCAAATTTTTAATTACGTCTATTGTGATGTTATGACCCGATGTATGATGAGCAGTTCTTGAATGCTCTGGTAAAATACTATTTCGTATTACATTTTGATTCACAGTAAGTTCGTCAGTTTTCGCTCCAACCGCTTTAAGAAGATTAAATTTTCCTAATGATATGGTTTCAAAAACTTTCAATTGTCCATTGATATATAAATCAATTCTTTTTTGAAATGATAGATCATCAATATTATTTTGAATGATTTTCTCATTTTCAGAATGAGTTAATGGCATATCTAACCTTTCCAAATTCCCCAATGGGGAATTTTTTTATACTACATAGCATTTCCCATCTATCTGGTAAACCTCATTCGGGTCGCATTCTGTTTTGATAACATCATCAGCGATTGCATCAAGCGCTGCCTGTATGCGCTCAATGTTCTGAGCCAGAGCTTCATAGCTTTCTTTGCTGACCGCATATTCGGCATCGGTGTTATATTTTTTTCTTTCTTCCTCTGACAACAGATATAACCCTTTGTCAGCAAAAAACTTTGTAAGAAACTTTTCAGTTTCTTCCTCGCCGGATATTCCGTAAATACATATTTCTGCATTCCTGTTAAATCCATAAATAAATACTTTCATAGTTCTTTTAACCTCCATTATTTTCTGATTCTGAATTTTCATTTAATGATATGCCGGGCTTTCTTCCTGCTCTTGCCTGAAGGGCAGCCGCCTTAAGTGCTGCTTTTTCCGCCTTTTCCTTTTGAATAGCCTCCATATTCTGTTCGGCAGCCACTTTAAGATCATTCAACGATTGTACAAGTGGGTTAACCCTTCTATTTCTGAGCATTCGTGAATATTGCTCGGATATCATACGTTCAGCATATTCCCTCTGATTTGGTTCGATTTCATCGAGATATTTCTGAGGAATGGTAATTGTGTTATTAACACGTTTGAGACTTCCATCACGTGAGCACAGTTGTATGACGCTCCAAATTTTATCGAAGTCAAATAACTGGTTCCTGAATGATGTACTGTCAATAGCTGTGAAATTACCATTGTCGTAAATATAGAGAAGTATATTGTTTCCGTGCATTATCTCGATAACAGTTTTATCAAGAAGCTGCCTGGAATTTTTATATTTGTTCAGTGCCTTGACTGTTAATTCTGCATCAGTGTAGTTTTCATTGACATCAAGCACAATTTCTGCGGAATATGCCTCATCGGCATTTAAAGCGGTCTGCACAAGCTCATTGTTTTCCACTGTATTAAAGGCATAATCGAAATAATTGACCTTGTTACCACAAATATTGCGCTTTTTCGTATATGCCTTAATATTGAATGTGAGTTTTATCTTTTTCAGATATTTCTCATATGCAGCAGCGTAATTTTCATCGTAGGGAATATGGTTATCGCAGGCATACTTTATAAACTCCCTGCCATAGAGCAGATCATAAACATATGAATAACATAAAAGGGCTTTATAGTCGGTTACAATAGGAGCAGTTTCCGAAGAAACATCATAATTATCAGCGAGGGCAGCGGCAACATATTCAGGTTTTTCGATAAAAATACTGTCGCTGTTCTCGTCATAATATCCCATTTGCCCTCCGGATTCATTTACGAGCATAGCCATATCTTTATCACACTTTACAAAGCCATTTTCAATGAAGATATGACTGTTTGATATAAGCTTTTCTGCCTGCTCAAAGGGCAAAGGAGAAAACTCATCAAATTTTTGAGAGTTGGCACAAAGTAAAATGATTTGCTCCAGGGTTTCATATGAGAGCCTTTCGGATTCGTTCTTATCTTCATCAGTTCGTACCCTGTCTTCAAGCTTTATAACATCTGAAAGAAAATCAGTTTTAT
Organism: Huintestinicola butyrica; assembly: GCF_025567215.1. Classification (NCBI taxonomy): domain Bacteria; kingdom Bacillati; phylum Bacillota; class Clostridia; order Eubacteriales; family Oscillospiraceae; genus Huintestinicola; species Huintestinicola butyrica. The sequence continues at coordinate 217,343 of NZ_JAOQKB010000003.1, read as the reverse complement.
TGTGAAGTACAAGCTCTTTAAGGGTTGCTTCTCCGATGATGCCCATTCCGAACAGCAAAATCAACCTGTCATTCTGTTCGGAATACGGCTGCCTCAGTATTTTCTTTTTCAGATCATCTGATAAATGATACTGACACTTGAGTTCCGCTGGCAGATGTGCATTAAAGACATCAACCATTATGGAATACCGAAAAAGCATGGTCTGCATATCAGTGTCATCAGATATATAATCACGATATACTCCCAAAGCGGATTCCTCCTATCTTTAAATGTATGTTAATATTTTGCCGCTTTTTTATGCAGATAATTGCTGAACAGTTTATCGCTGTTCAGCTTTTATTAACCCTTGACAAGATTGATGTATTTGCCTGTATCCTTTAGCTTATACTCAGCTGTTTCGGTTCCGTCAAGAGTTTTCTTTTTTATTTTAGAACTACCTTTTGTAAGAAGTTCTTCAGCATTTTTAGCTGATATTGTAATGCCATTGAATTTATCTTCTTTCCAAAGAGTAAATCCGCAGCCGTCTTTACCACTTTCACAGTAAAAATTGAGTTTACCCTCATAAATGTTTTTTCCGCATCTGGGGCATTTTCCTATTGGAAGCTTTTCTGCTTTTTGACGGACAAGATCTATATATTTTCCTTTATCTTCTAACTTGTACGATGCAGTGTATTCTTCGCCCTCCTTGCTTACTGCTTTTAGCGGAACTGCTTCGCCGGATAAAAGCTTTCTGGCTTTTTCAGCTGTTATCTCAGTTGTGACATTGTTATTTCTTTTCCAAAGAGAGAAGCCGCAGTCCCTGCCGCCTTCACAGTAAAAATTGAGTTTACCCTCATAAATATTTTTTCCGCATCGGGGGCAAATGCCAAGAGCTTTGCGTTCAGGTGCATTGGGATTAGTGTGTGATAATGGCTTTCTTCCGCTGCTCTTTTCGTAAATAACTGTGGTTTTGATAAAGGCTTTCACATCTGCTTCGAGCTGTTCAGGAGATTTTCCCTTAGACTGGATATCATCAAAATACTGTTCCCATTCTGCTGTGCGTTCAACAGACTTAAGATTGTCAGGAATTGATGCGATAAATTCACGCCCGAACTGAGTTGAAATTACCTGTTTGCCTTTTCGGGATATATAATCCGCCGCAATAAGGTCTTCTATGATCGCCGCACGGGTTGCAGACGTTCCGATACCCTTACCGCTTACCGCAGCCTTAAGGCTTTTATCGTCAATTCGGTTATCAATATTTTCCATAACTGATATGAGTGTGGTATCAGTAAAATGTTTCTTTGGCTGAGAAACACATTCTTTCAATGACAACTCCGCTTCAAAGCTGCTGCCCTCTTCATATCGAATGCTCTGAACATTATCATTTTCAGCATTGGGACAATATGCTTTCCAACCCATATCAACAGCTTTACGAAATACAAGGTCATATGTAATATCTTCACACCAGAATTCATATGATGTTTCTGTATATCTGTATTTTGAATCTACACCCATAAGCAGACGATTGATTATAATATCGAGCACCTTGCTCTCATTCTCTGAAAGAGATATATCCTGCGCAGCGTTAAGTGTAGGAAGTAAAGCGTGATGATCGCTGATTTTTGTGTTATCAACAATCCTGCTGTCAAGATTAAGTCCCTTATCCAAAAGAGTTTTGGCTCTGTCCGAGTATTTGCCGGATTCGCTGATAAGCTTTATGAATTTTTTCACATCAGGTATAAGGTCGTCCGAAATATATCTGCTGTCTGTTCTCGGATATGTGATAAGCTTCTTTTCATAAAGCTTCTGTGCTATTTCAAGCGTTTCGGCGGCTGTAAGCCCGATCATATCATTTGCATCCATCTGCAATGCAGCCAGGTTGTAAAGTTCAGGACGATTTTCAGTCTTTTCTTTTGTTTCTGCGGATATGACATTTACAAGCTTTCCTGAGCTGTTATGAAGCATTTCCTCCGCCGCAGACTTATCGTCAAACACCTCCCGTGATACAGCACCGTTTGAAATCACAAGCCTGTAACTTGTTTTGGAAATGAAATTTTCTATCTCTTCATCTCTCTGTACAATGATACTGAGCAAAGGGGTTTTGACTCTGCCTATTTTGTGGCTGTATTTATCCATAATGCCATAAAGGCGAGACAAATTTATTCCGATATACCAGTCAAGCTTTTCCCGTGTAAGTGCAGCCGTGTACATATTGTCATAATCCGACATTGGTTTGAGCGAATTAAGCCCCGCCCTTATGGCTTCATCTGTCACTGAATTGCACCACAAGCGCTTGACGGGCTTGGTGCAGTGATTAGCCTCATAGATATGGCGGAAGATAAGCTCGCCTTCACGTCCGGCATCTGTTGCACAGATTATTTCTGAAACGTCCTCCCTTGCCATAAGCAGTGTAAGCATATTTCGCAGGCCCTGTTTATCTTCGGTCTCGTGTACAGAAAGTTCAGGAAAGAAAGGCAGGGTGTCTATATTCCATTCCTTATATCCATAATCTTCGGGCTTACCGACACAATAAAGATGACCTGCCGCATTGGCAACGTAGTATCCGTTTCCTTCATAGCAAAAATTTTTGCTTTCCTTTGCATATACTTTATCCCTTGCACCCACCGTATGTGCTATCGCTTCTGCAACGCTGGGCTTTTCGGCGATTATCAGTTTATGTACAGCCATTTTTCTCCTCCTATTATTTACGATTGTTAATGAAATTATGTTCCTTATACTTAACTGCTGCAAGAGCAATAATTCCGCCTGCAAGGCCTATGATATTAGTTGTTCCTATATGAAATTCATGCTTTTTTTCGGTATTTTCCTTGTTTTCAGGATCTTCAGGCGTATCTGATTGCTGTTCGGCTTCGGATGAAGAGGTTGTTTCCGAAGAATCGCTTTCTGCACTTTGAAATGTCGTATTTTTAGGCATTAGCAGTATCCCAAATGTTAAGATAACAGCAAAAAGCTTTATATAAAACTTCGGGTTCTTTATTTGCACTTTCAGCCAATCCGTAAATTTTCCCATTTTGTTTTCTACCTCGCTTTCTTATGGTTTATGGTGTCATACCATCCGGGACGATTGTGACAGTATAAACATCTGCGGCATCGTATTTGCTGTAGCCATTATCGTTGACTGCAAGTATCAGGTAATTCTTAGTGGCTGCTCTATATTCGTACTTTGACTTTTGCACGCCATTTTCAAAATACGTGGTATATGTCATCAGCGTTCCGACATCAATAGATAATCCCATATCTGTCGTAGTGCCTGCACAGCGTATATACTTATCGTTTCGTACATCATACTCATAAACTATGTACGAATTTGCTTCCTTGACTTTATCCCATGCCAATCGTATGAAATAGTGCTGATTAGGGTCAGTAGAGCCATCATTATTAACGTAATAGTCCTTGTAGATAGTGTGATGTATGTTTTTCGGAATCGCAGGTCTGGGGCCGTGTTCAGCTTCGTACAATGCTTCCAGCCTGCGTTGTGCAACTAAAGAGGTCTCGTAATCATCAAGCTTTGTGCTTGTATCTCCTAAGACATTCGAGATAAATTCCTTGTAGGCATTATAAATGTCCGCTTTATCGCCTGAAATTCCAAGCTTGTTTTTTACAAATGATATATCGCCATGATCGTTATCATAGATATATTCCCAGTTGTTGACCTGTCCTCTTAGGATCTGGTGCGTTTTGTTACAACTGTATGTAAATCCACTTGGAGTAGTGTCACGATGGCAGTCCCGTTCGGGGCATTTGCCATATTGATAACTGTAATCAAACGTATATATCTGCTGTAGGACAGTATCAAGATCAGACGTATTTATGTTAAAATCATAGGTTGAAGAGTCAAAATCTGCTGCTGTAATGTCTCCCCATTTTTTTACTGCTGCCATTGCGATAATGGATTCCATATCGCAGTAGTCGGACAGCTTTATATATTTTTCAGTCACCTGATTAAGTGCCCATATATGATTATCCATACGGCTGAGTGTAGTAGGATCCTCAGCAGGTGGGTTTGGAGTACACCCCTTGGAAATGACAACAAAGTCTCTGAATTCGGTGGTTGTGTTGGGATTTGCTCCATCTCCATTATTCATTTCCTTGAATGCTCTGGCATACAGTTCGGCGTATTCCGCTACCCACTCTGTGGCAGATGCTTGCCGTACTAATCGTGCACCATCATATTGATGTATAACCAGGTTAGTTATATCCATTCCACTATATAATGTAGGAGTATCAAGCGTATAGTGCGATTGAAAGTATGGCGTGCGCTCTGTTGCTTTGCCATCATATCCCAATGACCATTTATTCAGCATTTCTTCAAGCGGAAATGTAGTGTCCATAATGGTATATGTCATTTCAGCATTTTCCGGCGTGGTTTTATATACACCATCAGGATATTTTTTGTAATAGCTTTCTGTATATAGGGGAGTAGTAACCTCTACCGGATCGGAGGCTCCTCCAATACCCACTATCACCTTTTTAGAGGATATTACATAAATTTTATCCTGATACAGATGCGACATTGTTATTTTGGGGTTGTCATAATCATATTCGTCAGGTTCAAACCCGCCGAATTGAAAATCAACAATCTCCAGTATCTCCAGCTGCTTTTTATCAAAATATTGCTGTATGTACTTTATATATCCCTGAAGTATTTCTTTCTGTTCTTTCAGTTCCACCAATTCATACTCGCCAGTGGTATCGTTGTACAATTCTGTTGTATGCGGTGACATCCATGCAAATAGGGCAACGAGTATTACCACTACAACAATAACGCAAATTATCGGGACCAATAAGCTGACTGCCGCTGCGACAATAACTGATGATGATTTTGCGATTGCCGCCTTTTTGGCTGCATTTTTCCCTGAGTTTATAATTGCCCGTATATTTTGAGCGGCGCTGTTTCCGCTTGATGTGATACCATGTTCTGTCTTGTATATATTTATTTTTATTTGACGCTGAGCCTGTTCTCTTTTCAGCTGTTCTGCTCTTTGAGCAGCCTGCCTTTGTTTGGCTCTAAGCTTATCACGTTTAATTTCCTGGCTGTTTTTGTAATGATCATCAAGTCCCTTTTTTATAGTTTTAGTAACCTTTTGGGACACGTAATATTTGGGGACAGAAGTAATTGCGGCAGATGTGGCAGCCCCAACACTGTCCTGAGAATCAACGCCGGATGCAACACTGGCTGCGGCACCGGCAATATGTTCTAATTTTTCAATAGATTTATGCTTTTGCGCAGCCTTTTCAATTATCTTCTTTGCAGCAATTTCTGTGGGTACAGCTGCAAGAGAAGCGACAGCTTCTCCGGTACTGTTTTTATTTACGGCATTAGTTACCTTGGAAGAAACATCGACAATATTTTCTGCTACATTGATAATGTCAGAAGGCAAAACAGATGAGTTATTGTCAAGTCTTTTTTGAGCTTCCCGGTATTTGTAAATTTTATAATATTGCTTACCAATGGCTGTGTTGAGCCTTATATATTCTTTGTCAGTATTCTGAGCAGCCTTTTGGAAGCGCTTCCTTGCTTCATTATCAGGCTTAATACGATAAGCTCTTTCTTTCTGATGAGCGTTCAGATAAAATCTTGATTTTTGTGATTTGGATACGCCTTTATTTTTATTCCCCACTGGGGAATTTGAATTATCACCCGGGGATTTTCTGTTTATGGCAACATCGGCTTTTAGCTTGTTTTCAAGCCTTGATGCTGCTTCTTTCGCCATACTATTGGCCTGTGCTGCTGTATTTTTGCTTTGATTAGATACAGCAGCCTGCCGTTTAGAGGTTTCGATATTAACTTGTATATCGGTTTTGATTTTTTCGTTGATTTCAGCGGCCTTTTTCTGATATGTACTGAACTGCATTTGCGTATTATGTTTCTTGTCTTCGGGCAATTTAGATGATAAAGGCTGAGAAACTGAAAAAGAGGATTGTTCTTCTTTAGCCTTCAAATGCCGTTGCTTTCCAGGCATCATTTTTACCCTGTATATTTTCCTTGCACGTTCATTTTTATCAGTAAGGTGGACATTTTTATCCATATATACAAGTTCCTTCCTTTATAATTCCTTTTGATCCATAAGAGCCTGCGTCTCCGAGAACGATGTGGACATTGATTTATAAAGCTTAGTATCTTTAGGGAATTTATCCCAAAAAGGAATCTTATCTTTTGAGCCAAGAACCATAAGACCCTCGCCGGCGCCGATATTATTTACATAAAACAGTTCACTGTCTGTGAAGTGTAAAGTCTCCTGCAATTTTATACTGTCAGCAGGAGACTGCTTGAGAAGCATAAGGTATTCAGAATTTGACAGCATGGTGCGGCAGTCATCATCTCTCAGCAGATCTTCAACGTTCTGAGTAATACCGGTAAGCACGCCGCCGTATTTTCTTGCACGTTTGTACAAGTCTCTGATAAACTGCAAGCAGTACGGATCTCTGAAAAGAACGTGAATTTCATCAATGTATATCCACGTTGGTACGCCCTTATCCCTGTTGGCTGAAAGCCGATTCCATACATTATCCAGCACCAAAAGCATAGCCTGTGTTTTCAGTACACCGGAAAGATCCTTGATGTCATACGAAATAAGACGGTTGTCCGCTTCGATATTTGTCTGATTATTGAAATATTTGGCTGAACCATCAACATACATCTCAAGCGTGATAAGGAGATCCTGCTTCATCTTTTCATCAACGTCTTCCGTCTCATTCCGCATTACATCACGAAATGTTCCTAATGTAGGCATATCCGCTTTGTCCAATGTTTTTAAGTATCCCGACTTAACATAAGCAAGTCGGACACAGCGGTCAATGAAGGACACTTCCTGCGGCGTAAGGCTTCGGTTGGGGTTCATAATGGATATAAACGAGGTTATGAGCTGACATTTATCACAAATAACATCTATGTCATCATCTTCAAGCAGGGCTGTATCAAAATCAAATGGATTTACATAATTGGTTGAGCCGGTAGATATTTTTATTGAAGTGCCGCCAAACATATTTACTATTGAGGGGTATTCTCGCTCAGGGTCAATTATTATGATATTGGCTCTTGGGTCGGTTAGAAACACGGCAAGCATTTCACGCTTGGCAGCAAAGGATTTTCCTGAACCGGGACAACCTAAAATAAATCCGGCAGGGTTTATTAAGGATTCTATACGCTTGAAAGAAATAAGGTTATTGGAAAGCTTATTTAATCCGTAATAAATGCCGCCTTCCTGCTGTACATCCTTGACATTGAAAGGAACAAAGATTCCGATGCTTTCTGTAGGCAGCGATCTGCTCCATTCAAACTTACGCTGTGTTCCGATGGGCAGAACATCACACATTCCGTCTTCTTGCTGCCATTTCATCTCACCGTACATACAGCCATTTCTCTTGAGGGCAGAGGCTACTACTTCCATATTTGTTTTCAGCTTGTCATAGTCCTTAGCCATAACCATAATAATAGTCGCAACGCTAAAGAGCTTCTGATCATTGACGGTAAGCATATCATACAGGCCTTTATAGCTCTCTATCTGATTACGGAATTTAACCGGCATTTGTGCCGAGAAATTGCCTGCCTTAGCTGCTGCACTTTCTCGCTGTGCCATATTGGTTTCAATCGCCGTTATCTGTCGCTGTACAAGTTTACGTGCTTCCGCCGTGTCATGTGCAAAAACATTTGTAGTAACAAGCATCTGAATATTTGATGCAATCAAATCGTTGAGAATATTATCATTGGCAGTTGAAGGATACTCCTTTATAAATACGCATTTGGCATAAAATTCTCCGAACATAAAATAATCGGATTTGAATTCAAAATAGTCAGGCGCACAATATACCTTATCAAGTCCCCTGTCGATGTCCTCCTTAGTAAGCTTTGGAATAGCTACATCTGCTCCAACGAAAACATCTTTAAGAAGTTCAATACGTTCCTGGTTTGAAAGAGAACGAAGATTGGTATTTCCAATACGTTCAAAGCTGTTTTTTGTTTCAAGATCAATAGTGTTGAATTTGCGCTGTGCCACCTCATTGTCCGGAGCTTTTATTGTCATAGTAATGAATATTTGTTTTCTGATGGCATTTTGACCTTTGGAAAGATTTTCATGCAAGACCTTATCGTTGTATTCCTGGCGGACATCATCATATCCATCATTGGCTCTCTTAACAAGTATCTTACTTTCATAATCCTTAATGTTGATGGTGCTGTTCCATACTGAAATCTGACAATCAACCGTATCATCTAAGGTGTTGAGAAAAGTGCAGTAGTTTTCAAGCATATCATTCTGCTGCACCTCATCGCCCATATTGTAGTTTATGTCATCGATTGTGTACACCTTTGAATATATGTGCTCGGAGAGAAGCCATATATCATTATCAAGTATTTTCTTGTAAGGTATGGTCTCTGACACGGTACGAGAAATTTTAAGTTTTTTCTTACCGCCTGACTGCTCTTTTTCTTTTTTTGCTTTAGCCTTTTTTATAGCATTGCGTTCATTGATACGAGCCTTGTCTCGTTCTTTGGCGTTTTGGGGTTCGTATTCCGGAGAATGCCTTTTTCTATTTGATTTATGTAATAATGCTATTGCAGCTGTACCTGCTATCGCAAGTGCAAAAGCAGTTATAATGTTCGTATTATCAAAAAATCCAGCGCTGACCTTGTCATTGGAAACAGATGTGGAATATCTTTCGGAAGCGGTCACGGAAGTTGTGCCGATTACTGTTGTTTCAGCCGGAAGTGTTTCAATGACTGTATTGGTCGTTTCAGATTCGGATATTACTTCGGAAATTAACGTTTCAGCAGCAAGGGTTTCTGCTGAGATTTCGCTTGTAAATTCTTGTGTGCTAACAGTAACTTCATTATTTTCTTCTGATAATGCAGATACGCTGCTTGACACATCAGAAAATGAAGTTATAAATTCGGAAGTAGGGGTAGTTGCAATAATTTCAGGACTATCCATTATTTTGACCTCTTTCCTTTTAATCTTTTCAGCTCTTCCGAACGTTCATTGGATAACTCAGAATATTCAATATCTATGAGAGTTTCATGCAGTTTGACTTCAGAAGGCTTAAATTTTAGTTTTCTCTTTTGAGATTCTACGTAATATCTTATAGCCTTTTTGCCGATAACTTCGATGGGCATATCGTTGTAATTAAACCAACCGATGGCGGCAAGAGGAACAACTTCAATTAAAATGATCCATCCAACAGTATCCTGCGTGAAAAATTTACTTCCGAATATTCCTGTGGGTATGGCCAGAGCCAATATTCCTGCGCCGCATATAAGCTGCCTTACTGTTAATCCGAAGAAAAATTTTTCTTTAAATGAGGTTATTTCCGCAGGAATTTTTCTTTTCATTACACCCATATGTGTCCCTCCATTAAGCTCCAAACATTCGTTTGGTCAAATCGCCGGATTTTTTTACAGTTATACATAGTACAGCAAGGCTCAGAACAGGAGATAAGAACCTAAACATAATTCCAAATGCCCCTACGTTTGCTATTTTTTCTGATAAATCACTTACAATAAAATCATCTGCGAATTTAACATATACGGTAAAGATTGCTCCAATGACAGTTGTCTGTAAGCAGACAGCTGCATAGGATTTTATAAACGCAATTCCTGTGGATCGGGCCGTTGAGTTGCATAAAGTAGATATTGCAATAGGGCCTATTGCCTGATGTATTCCAATTTCAAATACTATTCCCATTATTTCTATGGTAAGCATTATAAGCAGAGCGGAGACTACAAGAGTCACTATCAATAAGACGATACACGAAAAGATATATCCTTCACCCAATAACCCTTTGTTCGGTGCAATAGCTGCTTCTGTGATGTTTCCTATACTTCCGCTTATTTTGGAAAAGCCATCATCAATACTTACCACACCAAGTCCTTTGAAAAGGTCATAAATGCTGCCTATAATATTTGAAGAGTTTTCTATTATAATTTTGGCGAATAGCAATTTTATCCATAATCGTATAGCATCTTCAATGCGTTCAAATCTGAATTCAGATATCATTGATATCATTTCCATTGCAAGAAAAAGTCCTGCAAGAGAAAGCGCAGCAGATTCTATTCCGGTTGTAACAATATTGGCATCATATATATTGATACCAAGTATGTTAAGAATAATTTCCTTAAAGCTGTTAATGATAGAACTTATCAAATCAGCATATGCTAAGGCATTATCTTTAAATATTTCCATAAATTCACCTCGCAACCAACTTATAGCGCAGGCAAGATATTTTGCCTGCGCCGAGAGTAGGGATTCATCAGAACGATACCGATGCGCCAATAGCTGCTACGATAGCACCGCCGATCATGCACTGCATACCACGTGTTTTACCGGTTTGATCGTCGTCCTTAAAGCCGATTCCAAGCTGAATGCCGCCGACAACGACTAACAGCGCACCAAGACGGGGGATCCATGTTTTGAGCAAGCCGATGATCGTATTGATGGTTCCTTCTGCTCCTCCGTTAGATCCACCGTCTGCAAATACGGTTACAGCCATGAGAGATAACGCAAGAGGCAAAGTTACAAGAATTTTGCCAGTCCTCTTGGTCATAAGCTTTCCCACACAGTTAGTGGCCTTTACCATTGCCTTTGCTCCTGCTGTTGTTGCAGCATCTTCAATCTTTTCAATTCTGTTCATTTTGAACACCCTCCTAAATTTTTTATATCATTCGGTTTCCCGATGATATGCTAAATAAAAAATGGAGCTAAACGATATATCACTATACCGTTTAGCTCCATCAGCTGTTCCATATCCCCATTCGGATATGCCTATTAAATTTTATTAGCTGTTATCATCTTGCTTTTTAATGTAATTTTTTGCTCTGCGATTTCGAGATATTTCTCGCCGTTTTTGCTGCGCTTTCTGATAATTACTTCTCCGCCGTGATTTAAGATATCAAAAATATCATCACATATCTTTAGTTTTTCCCTGTCATCAAGTTCAAGTTTCATGATAGAGTTTCCTTTCTGACCAATTCCCCTTTGGGAAATTAGGCTGTCTTTGAATATATTCCCGAAACATCTTTAAACAAGGAATTGATTTCAGGACTTACATCCTTGTTGATCTCAGATATAGGTACGATTATATCACTATCTGATGAAATAAGATTTATTGTAACATTATAACTTTCATTCTCAATAGTAGAGTTATCGTCAATATATTCTGACAGGTCGATTATTTCAGGTTCTTCAGCTGTATGGATTTCCTGTTCGAGATAAAAGGAATTTCTTTCAGGGTTAGCATCTTTAAGCATATAATATCGAGGATGATTTACGATATCATATTTGTTTGTCCTGAATGGTCTGAATCCTCGGATAAGGACAAGGCATTCGTTATTGGGCATAGTGGCTAACTCATCAAGTGTCATTAGGTCTCTACCCATAATGCCATCGTTATACGATGTAGATCCCTGTTTGGACTTAGTTTTGTTTATATTCATTGTATCTATTGTTTCCTTGCCAAGCTCTTTCATAATGTATTCGTTATTAGCCTGATCTTTACCGCCAAGAAATATGGTTGTATCGCAGTTACCCGGTATTTCTTCCCAGGACTTCTCGTAAAGTCTTTTCAGCTGCGAGAGATTCTGCAAAATGAGCTGTACAGATATCTCAAACTTTCGACAGGTCGCAATAATCATTTCAAAATCGGGTATTTTACCGCAGTTTGCGAATTCATCAAGAAGGAACCTGACGTGATACGGCAAACGTCCGTGATATTTTGATATTGCACGCCTGTAAAGACTATCAAAAAGCTGTCTATACATCATCGCCGCAAGAAACGTATATGTATTATCTGTTGAAGGTATAATAATAAACAGCGCAGTTTTTCTGTCACCGACCGTATCAAGCTCTATGTTGTCCATGCACGTCAGGTTACGGACTTTTTCAAGCTTAAAGCACTGAAGCCTTGTTGTAGTTGAAATAAGGATAGACTGCATTGTTTTTCCAGAGACGAAAAGTCAAGGACTTTTTCATCAAATTCACAAACAAGTTACATTTTGCTGAATCTCGTTGCGAAGCAGTCGCTTGATTTTGTCCTCCATCGTCTCTCTGGCGTTCTCGTTGAAGTGGACACGGACAATATAGGTCGTGCCGTTTATCTGCTTTCTGACGGTGGGTGCGGTGTGCTGTGCGGTGGTCTGTGCTGCTGTGTTTCTGTTTTCTGTCATTCAATACCTCCTATGAATGAAAAATGCCCGACAAGGAAAGGCTGACAACGAAGTCCTGACAACGGACATTGAAAAACCTTTTATCTTATCGGGCGGCTCTTATTACTTACTATTTACTTTTTCTTTGAAATCTTGGTTGTCATGGTTGTCAGAGAGAGAAAAGTCCAGTCTGGACAAGGCTTTTTCGGATTTTGCCCGACAACGGGATTGACAACCGGCTCGGCAACAAGCCGACAACAGGATAGCAATTTTCTATCGCCATCCCTCCGGCAGCTCCATCTGTTTAAGCTCCGCATCGGAGAGAGGAATAAATTTTCCGTCCCCGTTGTCAGCTTCTCCGTTGTCGGGCAACTCACGCTCCCAACCTTTCTGACGAAGATACGGCTTCGGAAAGTGTCTCGGATTGCTGAAAGACTTCCAACCTTTGACAACATTGTTCATAATGTCGTTTATCTCTCGCAGTTCCCATTGCTTCGGCTCGTCATACTCATGCCCCAATGCTTCTCGGTAAAGCTGTTTGGAGCAGACCGCATTTCCTTTGTAGCTGTCCAGATAATCAAGTATCTGTCCGGCTTTGGTGTCCTCCGGCATAAACTCCCTTTGATGGGCTTTCAGATACTCATTCATTGTCGGGCTAAACCGCAGCTTGAAGTCTCCGCTTCGGTAGATCGCCATTGCTTCTGCCCACATCTGATGAATGTAGGCTCTGGATTCTTCCTCATTGTCGAGGATATGCACCTCGGCTCTTTCGGGGTAAACCATGACCGGCACGAAACGGCGGTTGCCTGTGCGGTCAAGGGGTAGGAAGTCCAGAGTATTTGACGAACCCCCGAACACGCATTGTCGCTTGCGGTCTGCCGGATGTGTCTCATAGGGGACTTTGTATGTCTCTTTCTGTCTGCTCAAAAAGGACTTGATTTCCTCAATGCTCTTTGCATTGGCGGTGGCTATCATCTCTGACATCTCGATTATCCAATGCCCCTGCATTTTGCGGTACACATTTTCATCGTCCAGCTTTTTAAGGTCATCGGTAAACCAATCGTCCTTGACCGCAAGCAGACGGAAGAAAGAGGACTTTCCGGCTCCTTGCCCTCCGACAAGGCAGAGCATGACTTCAAACTTGCATCCCGGCTTAAAGGCTCGGCTGATTGCACCAAGCAGAAACAGCTTCAAGGCTTCGTAGGTGTAATCATCGGCATCCGACCCAAGAAAGCGGTGCAGACAAAAGCGTATGCGTTCCTGTCCGTCCCACTCCAAGCCGTTCAGAAAATCACAGACAGGATGATAGCGGTTTTCGTTGGCTATAACCAATGCGGCATCCTCGATTTTCTTCTCAACCGTCAAGCCGTAGTGTTCTTCAAAGTAGAGAAGCAGATATTTAATATCCACATCGGTCAGAGTGGAGCTTTCACGATACCAACCAAGCGGCTTTACAATGTCGGTGCGTTCCGTCAACAGATTTTTGCGGATAGCACCTTTCAGCAGAGGGTCATTCTGAAATACCGTCTTGTAGTTCATGGCGGTATTCGCAGGCTTACCTTGCTGTGTCAGTTCTAATCGGTCTCGAATTTCCTCTCTGGCGGCTGTCTGCAAATCTTCGTTCAAGTTTCATCACCTCGTTTCTTTGCTCGGCTACAAGTGCCTTTCTATCTTCAAGCGTTCCGTAGAGCATGGTGTCAAGCAGATATTCGATGTAGTCCCGTCTCTGCAAGGCTTCTGTGAATAGCGGATGCCATTCATCCTCCGGCTGCTTCGGTGCATAGTCCTTTTCCCACGCTCGGAGCTTATGGAAATAATCGGACAGCACACGAAAACACAGTTTTTCCTCCGCTTCAAACTTCTGTTTGGCGGTAGGCTCTCGGATTTTTGCCACGATGGACGGCTTGCCGTTTCGGTCATAAGCGATACCGAAATCGTCAGCCAGTTTCATAGCGGCTTCTTTGCTCGGCAATTCAAACAGTCGGGAAACAAAGTCAACGGCATCCCCATCCGCACCGCAGCCGAAACAATGAAAACGCTTATCCACTTTCATGCTCGGTGTGCGGTCATTGTGAAACGGACAGGCTATCATTCCGGCTCGGTTTACACGAAAGCCGTAAAACTCTGCCGCCTGTCTTGTCGTGACCGACTGCTTTACTGCTTCAAATACATTCATTATCAACCTCCCAAAATGGAAAAAGCACCTGTCATTCTCAAATCGAAAATGGCAAGTGCCTTAAAGCTCCATATTCTGTTTTTTGTGCGGACGGTGTTCGCTCCGTCTTGCTTCATTTTCCTGTTTTGCCAGTTCCTTGTTTCTTTCAAGTCTGGCAAGGATAGAGGGCTTGACCTTTTCCTTAATCTGCTCTTTGCTCGTTTTCTTGACCTCCGGCGAAAGCAAAGCAGACTTGATTTTATCCAATGCAGACTGCATGGCGTTTTTGATTTTTCCAATCACGCCATCCAAACGGCTGATTGCATAATCACGCTCTTTCTTTGGTGCCTTGCGTTCCGGCGATTGAAGCCATATCTTTGTTTCCTCAATCAGCCGAATGTCCTCCTTGTGGGTTTCCACTCTGACCGTATCTGTCACGACCTCCACCGCCTTGTCATAGGCAATATCGGCAACATCATCAATCAGCGTTTCCACATCCTCGATTTTCAAAGTCAGTTCCTCTAACTTCTGCTCCTGTGCCTCCATCTGCTCTTTCTGCTTGGCAAGAATGAAGTCCTGTTTTTCAAGATAGGCTCGTCCTCCGTATTCCGGCTCTTGCTCCAAATGCAGACCATGCTTTTTTGCAATATCAAAGAGCATTGCACGACAGGCAGAATCGAAAGTCATTTTTCGGTTGTTGTGTCTGCCTTGCTTCTTGGTGGGGTCTGGCAGTTCAAAACCTAATTCTTCAAGTGCCTTTTCCTGTTGTGGGCAAATCTCGCCGTATTTGTTTTCACAGTCAAACACATGGCGTTCTTGAATGTGCGGTGTCGCTTCATCCAGATGTAATGCCCAATCCAGAATGTGAACATGAGAGCCGAAACGCCGTTCCATCTCCACAAAGAAATCCGTCACGACTTTCAGCAGAACATCCGGCGGAACATGGTCGCCCATCTTTCCGATCTGATAGATAGTTTCCTCTGGACAAGTCCTTTTGTCTTTGAGCAAATCCGTTGTGGTGCGGTTGCGTTCCGAGTGCCTGTTCTTATCGTTTCTGGCGTTCTGTGCTTCGACATAAGCACCGTATTTTGCGGAGTAGAACAGTTCCTCCACTTCCTCAAAAGTGTCTGCAAGCTCGCTCTGGACTTGCTTCTCTGCAAAGGTGCGATAGCCGTTGAAGCAGTCCCAATAGACATTGTGCTTGGCTCGTTCTTCGTCAATGTGTTCGCTGTTGCTCACATCAAAAGTGCGGTCATTGTGCTTCGGGTTGTAAGTGCCATGCTTGCCGGAGCGACCGTTGTGTCTTGTTAATTTCAAACCATTTCTAACCTCCGTTCAGATTTTCCCCGCAGGGGAAAGGGGCAGCGAAGCTGCATCCTTGCTGCAATTTTGCGACAAGTAATACCCAGTACTAAGTGGCGAAACGCCACTTAACTGGGCAAGGCTGCCGCCCTTGACCTGCACAGGGATATTGCATTCCCTGTACCCATGCACAAAGGGCTTGCCGCCCTCTGTACTCCTGCCCGATAAACTGCTCCACATCGTCAGCTGCCGACATTCGCAGTCCATCGGTTTTTGCGAAACTCTCCATCGGAGACTTTCACAAAAAAATGGAGAAGCCCGATTTCGTCAAATCGGATTTCTCCACTTTTCGGATATGCCGTTTCCGACACATCCGCTTTGCAAATGAGCAAAGCAAAAGCGACCAACTTTTTACGGTTAGTCGCCTTTGGTTTGTTCATTCTATTCAGTTTTTACGAAACAAGAGAGTTTCTACCATTACCTTTCTAACGCTAAGTATTCTTGCCCCATAAAGAAGATTGTCAATTCGTCATGATCTACTTCTATCTCAAATTCCACGCTGTTATCTCCCTGTGTCACGCAGATTATATCCGAGTAAGAAAAACCATAAGATGCGTTACCGCAGGACAGACCCGAATCGGGCATATCTTTACTCACAGCAAGTTCCCCGTTCTCTTGAAAGGTAAATACCTCCTCCGCATTTGTATCCTTCCATGTGCCAATAATATCTTTTTCGTTCTGAATGCGATTTACTTTACCGACACATACAATGGCAAGTATAACTACACCAACAGTCAAAGCAATGCCTGCAACTCTCTTTACCAGTTTCTTTTTACGCAATTTCTATTACCTCCGTTTCAGTTGCTTTGTTAGATTGAATGATTACATATTGCTCAATTTCAGTTCCTCTACAATTTCCACCTTTGATACGCTTCTGACAGCAAACAGCATAGCGATACATACCATAGCACCGACCGCCAGAACTGCAAGAGCATAAATACCACCGTTGATATAAAAAGCAAATGGTGTCATACCCGACGATATGAAGTAGTAGATGGCACAATGAATCAAAAAGCTCACAGGCAACGCAAGAACCAATGCTTTTACGCCGTACAAAACAGCTTCAAGCAATAGCGTACATTTCAATCCTTTGGCAGTCATACCAACAGAACGCAGAACAGCAAATTCGCTTCTTCTCAAATGAATTGTATTTGAGATAGTGTTGCAAACATTCAAACTGATAATAACCGTCATCAGGATCGAGAACAGGCAGATTACCAGTTTTGCAATCGTATATACCTGTCTGGAATTATTCGTTGCGGCTGCAATGTCCACAGTTTGCGGAAATCCTCTGTCAGCCAGACAGTCCATTGCTTCTTTATGCTGTGCTGTCTGTATTCTCATTTCCACATAGGCGTTATCATCTATCAGCCAGTTAAAATAACTTAAAGGCACAATGAGGACAGCTCGATCTCTCACAAACATGGATTGGATATTTGCATTTTCATCTGAAACGATTTCTTCCACGATAATCGGCAAGGCATCCTCGGATGCCCCCAACGGAATGATTTCAGTTCCCGGTTCAATAAGAAACGGGGAGCCTGCAATCACTCGATTTTGACCCGCATTATAATATCCCATTGTCTGATTGAGCAGGATTCCACGATTGGAGCTGCCAGTCATAATATGAAAGCCATTTTCCTCACAAAAGGAAGTAAAATGTTCTTCGTCCAGTCCTACGACATATACCTCTGCTTTCGTACCATTGATAAAATATCCCTGCATATCAGGATTGATTTGTTCCTGCGAAAATTCAGCAGTCATATATCGCTGAAAAGAATAGGAAACATCCGCAGTGATATTTTCATCCGATAATGCCCCGATTGCGGTAGGAATATCTTTGTATTGAATCGTCGAAATCACATCAGTATAACAGGAACCGTCCTCCTTCATGTCCAAGGATGTCTGATAAAGCATAAAATCAGACAAACTGTATAAGGAAAGGGCAATTACCACCGACAAGAAAATAGAGCCAGTAATTGCTCGGAAGCGTTTTGGATTACGCTTAATATTTTTAGCTGCCAGCGAACCATAAATGCCAAAAACCAAAGAAACGATTTTTCCATCACGGAATTTCTTTTTTGATACCGCATTGTTAGACTGGCGGATAGCTTCAATAACTGTAATTTTAGCAGCTTGCTTCACAGGCTTTCTGCTTCCGAAGTACAAAGAAGCAATGCCGGATAATCCGCTGACGAGCAGGATAAGTCCGTTTACCTTTAAGGACAGTTCTACAATGCTAAAAGTGAATGTTTCTCCAAAAGCTGCCCTGACCACACTTAACAACAGAGCAGACAGCAGTATGCCGACAACCAATCCCAAAGGTATGCTTACCACACCCAAAAGAAAGGCTTCTAAATATACACTAAGGCGTTTTTGCCCTTTTGTGGCTCCAATACTGGATAACATTCCCATCTGCTTAATTCGTTCCTGCAAGGAAATGGAGAGGGCGTTGCTGATCATTGAAGCGGATGCAGCCATCAAAAGGCAAATGACCATGACTACCAAAGCAATCAGTTTGGCAGCTCCTTTGCCGCCGGTAATTCCATGATAGACTAACAGTTCAGAATGAAACTTTGCTACATGACTGTCTACTGCCGCAGCCACTTCTTCGGCTTCTGTATAGATCGAATTGGATAAATTCTTTGCCTTGACATACGCAGCAAAATCGGATGCCGTTTTGTCAACGCCTGCAAAGGCATTATAGTTTGCTGCGATTTTTGAGTCATTCACATCTGACAGAATACCAACAACTACATACGCTTTCTCTTTCGTTGGAACGAAACTTTCTTCTTCGCCCCTATAATTTGTCAGTCCGGAAAGCTGGGCATTATATTCATCCCAAATTCTTGAACCAAGGGTTAAAGAAATCGTATCTCCAATCTCTGTGTTCATATTGTTTTTCTTCAAAAAAGATTCTGAAATAACAAGCTCATTTTCATCTTGCGGGAAACGCCCCGCAAGCAAATACTGATTTAACGAAAATCTTTGGGTAAAGTTCTCGTCAATCTCGCCAACGGAGAGCATTGTACTGTTGGATTTCTCCCCGTAAAAACTGTTTCCGGCAAAGCGGAGAAGCGAAACCTCGCCTACATTGTTTTGACTATATAGCTCTTGAACCTGCTCCCAAGTCAAATCCTCCATGTAGTAGTCATAATCGCCACCATACACTTTTTCTTTCTCTTTCAAAAAATCAACCAACGACCATCCCCCACAGAGAATAGCGGTTATCATACTGATTGACAAAAGAATGGTTAAAAGTGTGAGTAGGGTACGCTTTTTATTCGACAGCAGATTCCTGAGTGTAAGCGTGAAAATCATATTCATCAGCGTATCACCTCATCCCTCACAAGTCTGCCATCCTGAATTTCCAGAATACGGTCTGCCTGCATTGCGATTTCACGGTCATGGGTAATCAGGATCATTGTCTGGCGATAGACTTCATTGGATTCACGCAGAAGTTTCATAATATCCCTTGTGTTCTCCGTGTCCAGATTTCCCGTCGGCTCGTCCGCAAGGATAATCGCAGGTGCGTTAATCAACGCTCGTCCGATTGCCACTCTTTGTTGTTGACCGCCGGATAACTGACTTGGCAGGTGCTTTCTACGCTTTACCAGTTTGAGCGTGGATAGCAGTTCTTTCAAACGCTCCTTATTGATTTTACGCCCATCCAATCGAATCGGCAGCGTGATATTTTCCTCGACAGTCAAAACCGGGATCAGATTATAAAACTGATAGACAAGCCCAACCTGCCTTCTTCTGAATACAGCCAATTCATCTTCGTTTTGCTCATAAACATCCTGTCCATCCACAAATACTTTTCCCGAAGTTGGTCTGTCAACACCACCTAAAATGTGCAACAGGGTAGACTTGCCAGACCCAGATGCTCCAATGATTGCAACAAACTCTCCTTTATCGACGGAAAAAGAAACATCTGACAAAGCATGGACAGGAGCATTGTCCATTTCATAGGTTTTGCAGATATTCTCTACTCTTAATATTTCCATAAAAAGTTCCTCCATATATTTTTGCAATTCAGTATAGCAAAGCCAAGTGACTGCTTCATTACTTTTTCATTACAAAAATGTCACTTAAAAAGGGTCTGCATTAAGCAGTCCCCCGATAAAAGCAGATTTCAAATTCTGCACCGCCTGACTTCCGGTTTTTCGCCTGGATGACGCCGCCCTGGTTGACGATGATTGTTTTTGCCAGAGCCAACCCCAAACCGGCATTACCGATTGTAGAGCCACTTCCTTGATAAAATCGGTCAAATAGATGCGGTATATCCTTTTTCCGAAAACCTGCTCCATTATCCGCTATAATGATCTGTGTCAAAAGAGGTCTTTCTATTGCCTTGATTTCAATACTGCTGCTCTCTGGTGAATGTTCGATACAGTTTTTAATTACATTCCCCAAGGCTTCAGCAGTCCAATCAGCATCAAGAGCAAGTTTCAGTTCTGCCGGAATCACTTGCGTGATTGTCTGCATTTTTAATTCTGCCGCAATCTCCAGAGGACGAATTGCTTTTTCTACCACATCTTTTAAGTATATCTCCTGTGGCTTTAGAGTAATCGTTCCTGCATCCAGCTTGGATATTTTCAGAAGTGTGGCTATCAGCCACTCCATTCTTGATAAGAGCATAGTCTGTTTGCGGATCAGCTCATACCTTTCTTCGTCAGTCAGTTCCTCATTACACAGAGAAGCATTTAGGATATTCAGCGATGTCAAAGGTGTTTTTAATTGATGTGAAATATCGGCTAAAGCATTCGCCAAATTACCTTTCTCCATTTTCAGAGCTTCTGCCTGTTCAATAAGTCGTCTTGTCATCTTAGATATTTCATCATGTAAAACAGATAATTCGCCTTCTTGAAACTGCTCAAAAGAAATCGTTTCATCTCCATGCAGCAGCCTATCAATATGCAAACTAAAATCAGCAATTTTCTTGTATCTCTGATATGTAAAAAAGAGGGAAACTGCACTTGATGAAATGATAGCCGACAGAACAATCCACACAGCTTTGCTATCAACGATAATGCCAATGCCGCCCCAAAATAGAATAAGAATACTGCTGACAACAATTTGCCTTTTCACTTCTTTATTTCTGATAAAGTCCATATCAACCCACCTTATAGCCAAGCCCACGAACAGTAATTATGATTTCCGGCTCCTGCGGATTGGTTTCAATTTTGTCACGCAGCCTTTTCATGTAAACAGTCAGCGTATTATCATTGATAAACTCTCCGGTAGTGTCCCATAAAAGCTCCAACAATCTTCTGCGAGAAAGGACAATACCTTTGTTACGCAAAAAGACTAACAGCAACTTATATTCCATAGCAGACAATAAAATCTCTGTTCCGTTTTTTACCACGGTTGCTTGATTTGTGTCCACAACTAAGTCATGGTAGCTGATAATGTTTTGCGTGTTCTTAGTTCTCCTTAATACGCTGTTGATCCTTGAAAGAAGCTCCCTTGGTCTAAATGGTTTACTGATATAATCGTCAGCTCCCATGTCCAGTCCTGCCACAACACTATATTCATCATCAGACGCCGTTAAGAAAATAACCGGCATAGTTCCTCTTTCTTTAATTGCAGAACAAACAGAAAAGCCATTTCCATTTGATAATTGAATATCCACCAAGGCTATATCGTATTGGTCGTTATCCAATTTTTCTATTGCTTCTTTTTGCCCGGAAGCACTTTCGATTTTGAACCCTTCATTTCCTAAATAGTCCGATAATGAGGATACGATACTTTGGTCATCCTCCACTAATAATAATTTACTCATCATGTATTCTCCTTGCTGAAAGGATTTCTGGCATCATTGCCTTTTTCGTTAGGTATAAATTCAAGAATATCATCAACTCCGCAATGGAGTGTGTTGCATATCTTTTCGATGGTGTCAAGGGAAAGGTAATTATCTCGTTTCAATCGGGTTATGATGTTGGCACTAAAACCTGCCTGTTCCATCAATTCCGCATTGCTCATACCCTTGTCAATCATTAAATGAAACAACTTTTTATATGTTACCGCCATAGCTTACCCTCCTTGTGCTTACATATTCTATTATTATATCACGCAAGTGTGAATAAATCAACGCTCTTGCGGTAAATTCGTAGTTCATATTAGCTCCGTAACGCATACTTTTCCTTTTTGGGGTAGGTAAGGACTTTATACCTTGACGATATGTAACAGTCAAAACATCGGGTACAGACCCGACATTTTGACCGCAAACAGACCCGAAAAGCTACATTATCCGTTCTGACCGTTAAAACCGTTTTGCTTCGCCAATTCGCTTGCTTTTCGTCTGCGTTCCTCGCTCATGGGCGGCTGAAAGCGGATAGACAATCTGGACTTGTCAATCCAATAGGACACACCGCCTTGCCCCATACTCATATCCAAACGGCAGAGGTCGGGGTACTTCTTGCTGAACGCTTCAAGGCGTTTCCGAAGTCCGGCATTGTAAGTCTGGATATGAGCTTCTTCGTCTGCTTCATTAAACAGGACGATTGTTTCTTTCTCATACTTCGTCAGCTTACTCATAAAGCCCCTCCATAATCGGAACAGGATAGCTGTCCGGCACATACTTGTGGTGAGCAAAGCGTTCCATTTCCACCCTCATGTTGTAGAAGAAACAGCGATACCAACGGTCACAGTCCTTGTCATTCAACTTGACTGCCAGAGCGAAAAACAGCTTCTTAGCCGCAGGGTCGGGAGCAAGTGCAGCCACAAGACGCAAGCGTTGAACGGTCGCTTCTCGATTCGGACAGCCAAAAGCGTAAAGAGCTTTCTTTTCATTGATGTTCATATTCATAGTGGGTTCCTCCTTGAAAGATTAAGATTTAAGGTTAATAAAAGCGACAAGCATTTCACGAAGAACGAAACACTTGCCGCTTGAATTACGGTATTAAATTGTCGGGTTCAGACCTTACTTTTTTAGTCCTCTTTGGGGTTGAGCGGATATTCATAGGCTTCTTTCATAAGTAGCAAGCCTGTGGACAGTCCACATTTAAAATGCTCGGTGCTTTCATACTGCTGAACAATCGTCATTCGCTGATGAAGTTCCTCCACTTTGGAAAAGTCGGCTTTTGAAAACTTGTTCGCCAGTTCGTCCATAAGGCCGGCAATGGCTTTGACCTCTGCCTTGTAGCCGTCCTGTTGCGGTACAATGTTCTCCAATGGGTACATATCGCCGCCGAAAATCGCTTCCATAATCATTTAATCACCCCCTCCGCTATAATGGCAGTAAATCATTTCGTGCTTGATGATTTCCTCGGCTCGGTTGCGGATGGAGTTCATGGACTGCACCCACAACATCTGATTATCTGCTTTCATCTGCTCGGTCACGCCCTCGGCTCTTGCCATCTGCTCCATAATCAGAGAGAAGCGGTCATTTGCCTGTTCGTTCAGATCTGCAAGGACAGAATGAAGCCGACAGGACAAAACAAGCTCGTTATAAACGGCGGGGCGGTAATTCTGCAAATAGGCTTTGTGAAGTCTGCCCCAATGCCCGATAGGTCGCTTTTCCTCCGGCAGCTTCAAATCCGGCACATAGTAATCTCCCACAAGGATATAGTCAATGCCGTTTTCGTGGATTCTCGGTTTCAGTTCGTTCATGCTGTGATAGCTCCTTTCTGTGGCTCTCGCTTCGGAAGATTGCTGACAGGGATAAACACACCCCTTGCAATGTCCTCGGCTCGAATGGCATTTTTCTTTTCGTCCATCTCGGCTTTCTTCGCCGCCTTGATTTTGTCCTCATAACGCTTCTGGGCACCGCTGGCTTTACGCTTCAAGTAGTTCTGATGAAGTTTGTCCTTGCGTTCCTCTCGCTTGCGGATTTCCTCTAATTCTTCCGGCGTAAGCTCCACTTCAGCAAATGCCGGAGGGACGAAACGCCCGACAAAGTTAAAGAAGATTTCAACCTCTTGCGTAGTCTCTCGACTGCCTTTTCTGGCACGCTCATGGACAAGGATTTTATCGACAAACTCGTTGAGCATGGTATTTGTCAGCTTGTCGAAGTTCTGATACTTGTCAATCAGAGTGATAAAGCGGTCTGCGGATTTCTCATGCTTCTCATAATCTCCGACAGCCTTTTCAAGTGTTGCAATCTCGGCGGTAAGTGCCGCCTGTTCCTTTGCGTACTGTGCATCCAGAACGGCATATCTGGCATCGGGGAGTTTGCCCAATACATTATCCTCATAGATTTTACAGAGCAAAACTTCCAGTTCCGAAACACGCTGTTTTGACGTAGCAAGCCTTGTGCGTTGCTTCTTGACCTCGCTTGTCTGCTGACTGGACTGTGCTTCTTGTACCACTCGGACAAACTCGGCTCGGTCATGCTTTGCATACTCGGCTATGGCTCGGAGCATATCGGAGACAAGAGACAATACCACATCTTCATTGATACGGTGCTGTGTCTTGCAGAGCGTTCCACAAGGGACTTTTGTGTACTGTGAGCAAGTGTATTGAGAGATACGCTTGCCGTTGTTAGTGCGGTGGACATACATCTTGCCGCCGCAATCGGCACAGTAGAGCAAGCCTGTGAGAGGAGCAGCTTCGCCCCATCCATCGGGGTATCGTCTGACCTTGCTTCGGATTTTCTGTGCAAGGTCGAAAGTCTCTTGGCTGATAATGGCTTCATGAGTATTCTCGAAAATCGTCCATTCGTCCTCCGGCACATAATGGCTTTTCTTGTCCTTGAAATGCTTTCGGGTCTTGAAATTGACGGTATGACCGAGATATTCACGCTTGTCCAACAGATTGACGATAGTGGAAGAACCCCAACCGTACACATCCTTGAAAGTCTTGTTTTTGTTCACGCCCTCGTTATGCTGTGCAAGGTAGGCAGAGGGAATGAGTATCTTGTCCTCGGACAGCTTCTTTGCAATCTGATACGGTCCGTAGCCGTCAATCGTCATAGCAAAAATACGCTTGACAACCTCGGCGGCATATTCATCAACAATCCATTGGTCTCTTGTCTCATTCCAGAGATAACCGTAAATGACCGTCCCTGTCAGATGCTTGCCTGTCATGCCTTTGGTCTTGAAAGTGGACTTGATTTTGCGGCTTGTGTCTCGTGCGTAGTATTCGTTCATGATGTTACGAAAAGGGGTAAAATCATCGTCCCCTCTGGCACTGTCCACACCGTCATTGATGGCAATGAGACGGACACCTCTCTGGCGTAAAATCTCCATAATCTGACCGACTTTGAGATAGTCACGCCCCAGACGGCTCATGTCCTTAATGCACAGATAGTCCACATTTCCGGCTTCGACTTGCCGCATCATATCCAGAAAGCCGGGTCTATCGAAACAAGTTCCGCTTATTCCATCGTCCGTAAAGTGGACACAGTTTGTGAAGCCTTGCTGTGCGGCGTATTCCTCCAATAATTTTTTCTGATTGGATATGGAATTACTCTCGCCTTGCAGTTCATCGTCACGGCTCAAACGCTCGTATAGGGCGGTTATTTTCTGTTTGCTCATGGGGTCTCCTTTCTGCTTTGTAGCCTTATATGTTTTAAGAGACTTACTCATATCGTGATGAATAAGTCTCTTAAAGCATACAACACCTGCTGCCTGCTTAAACTCATCATAATACTGAACAGATAAGGCATTTGGTGCATCTTCTTTTCGCTTGTCAAACATCAGATCAAGCTCCGACTTTTCCTCTTCCTTACCTTCAATTACCTTTGCCTTATGAATGAGATCAAGAACATTGGAAAAATTCTGCTGTTCTTCCGTGGCTGTTTCTACGAGAAGAAAACATATAGCAGAAAGAAGCATCTGCGTACAATCTTCCCAAAATTGCTCGCCGCCCCCATCGCCCTTGGTATTCATCATAAAAGTCTTTATCATTTTGATAACAGCATTGTCATCAATATTGCCGTTATAGTCCCTGATATAATGAAAAGGGTTATAATTACAGCTGTTTTCCATATGGTCTATATTAAACACTTTGACTTCATAGCCCATTTTTTTTAGCATTTTACCGCAGGATTCGACCAGTTCAGCGGAAGGATCAGTAACAACATATGAAGTATTGCATTGCAACAGATTCGGCTTTACGAAAAATCGTGACTTTCCTGTTCCTGTTCCGCCTAAAATAAGCGTATTTAGACTAAGCATCGGCTTTATCTTTTCAGTTGCTTTTTTCATCTTTGCCACATCGGCAATTGACATTACTTCATTTTCTCTTACATCATTGCCTGATATATAAAAAAATATATCATTTTTATAGGCATACTCTGCGGCATAGCTGTCATTTGCACCTATCATATTCATTAAAAAACATTTTTCAAAAGCATACTTGCCGATATTTTTAAGACATCTGCCTACGGAAATGTTTTCCAACTTGCTGCATTCCTCAAATGCTGATTCTCCAATAGATACTACGTATTCAGCTGACACATTTTCAAGGTTTTTGCAGCCGAAGAATGCAGCCTTGTCGATGTGAGTACATTTGGAAGGTAAAATCACATTTTTAACGGTTTCGTTCAAAGCAAAAACAAATTTGCCTATTGCTTTAACATTTTCAGGAATTTCAACAGTTTCCGAAGAAATATTGCAACGTATCAGTCTGCCATTTTTTATCTCATATGCAGCACTCATTTCAATCACTCCTTGTCATTCCCCACTGGGGAATTTTCAAGCCGATAAGCTTCTATATTTTCTTTCAGTTTAGCAAGTCTGATTTCATTCTGCTTTTTTTCCTGCTCTTTTTTTTGCTCTGCTGCTTTTCGCTTTTTAGGGGACAGTGCATTCATATCTCGTTTTTTTCTATCTACTACAATGAAAACATCATCAGCAAGAATGACATTATTATAAAAATCATTTGCATCTCCGCCTATAAGTTTTTCTTTATCAGTTCCCCATCGTGCCGAACCGTGTTCCTCACCTTTTCGGTGAAAACGCTTCGGGGTTTTGGATAACTGATAAGTAAAAACGAGAAGTCCTGCCATTCCTCCATACATTCCGCCTTTTTTTGCTATGCCGTTATCTGTCAAAGCTGATATAATAGCAAAAAGAAAGCTATTCAAATTCATATAGTCTCCGGATCGGTCTAATGCTTTTTGAAAATTTACCTCGCCCTTCATATTGGCTGTTTCCTGCAAAACATAGCCGCCCCATACACCGACAGCCGCAAGAACTATTGCAATAACAGCATAAATTATAAAATCAGATGCTTTTTTCTTTTGAGGAAAACCTTTTTTACTTTCTGACATAGCTTATCTCCTGTCAATTTCGACTGAAACATTTTTTTCTGCTGCATTGTTTTTTTTCTCTGCATTGATATTCTCATAAGCCGTTTTAGCAGCTTTTTTGAGCTCATTAAGGGTCTGACTTTTCTCTTTTCTATCGGCAGCTTTCAATGATTTACTGAGACTGTTACTAAGCTTCTCAGCCTGTTTTTCTGTTATTCCAAACGCATTGGAAAGCTGCTTAATATCGACCTTGTTTTTATCCAGCATTAAAGTGGAGCTATCCTTTGATATTTTCAAATAATCTGATGATACCTGGGAGATCTCAAAGCCGTCTTTAGTAATGGTGGAAACTGCCTTGGAAATAAGCTGTTCCTTTTCCATACAGTTCAGCAATTCTGCGATAGATGCCGCATCCTGCATATGAAATTCGGACTTTAATGCTTTTTCAATTTCAGGACGTGTAGTATCCTTATTTATATCGGCATATTTTATAGATACGTCAGTATCAGTAATCTCTTGCTTAATGAGTATAATTCCATGCTCATCGTTACAGAACTTATATGCACTGACTTCCGCATTTCCGGTCTCAAAACTCTGTGCGTGAATATCTTCACGTTCAAGAGTAGCTCCGCTTGGAGAGTAAGATTTTTGTGCCTCCGAGACTATTACATTTGTCTGTAAAACATCGTAGCCCATCTGTGCCAGCGCTGCTTTTAAACGATTTTCCTGTGCGGGAACGAGAATATATTCATTTGTTCTTTTATCAAAAACACAGCATTTTTTACCTAATGTATCATTGAAGCCATCAACCAGCTGAGCAGAGCTGATTTTTTCAGCCACCTTATACTGTTCAAGCATATCGCTTTTTATTTCACTGAAACTGTTCTGTATAGAAGGCGGATTATATTTGAATACGGCTTTATAATCATCTGAAAGTGAATTATCTATATCTGCCAGAAGTTTTTCGGCCGCAAATGGACTTATCCCGCAATCAAGCAAATTTTTGCGTACCACATCGACATTTTCTATTCCGATTCTGACAAGCTTATTTTCTTTGGCGTTATATACTTCAATTCGATCAAGCGAATCATTGTTATAGCGCCTGATATCAGTTTTCTTGTTGGCAGACCGACTTTTTGTATTATATTTTGCGGCAAGATCTCTACCGGGCAATTCGGATTTAAGATTGCCGTCTTTATCAAATATCTGATATGTTTTATCATAATCTATCTTGGCAGATATGGTTTTGCCATCGGTCAGAGTGGAATCGTCTTTAGCTATTTTTATGTAGTCCTGTCCTGCTGTATTTGGCACTCTTGTAAAATATTCAGATGTATTTTCGCTGATGAGCAGCTTATCCCGATTTATATTGATGGTATTATCAATTATCACAGCCTGATAGTCCTGTGCAGCTGCTATGTCGTTAGAATAGTTTGTTATGCAATTCTGTATTTGTGCTTCTGATGCAGCAGGATATTTAACGGCAATTTCTCCGCTTTCTGTCCTGAGCAGCTCTGCCTCAGGGACATTTAATTTAATATATTGTGCCATTTCCTGAGTGGCTTCAATAATTTTTGTGTCAAGCTTATTTATATATTCAAATGGCATTGTCTGCTCAAATACTGTAATATCAATATTTTTCAGCTCATCTTTCAGCCTTGAAATCTCCTGCATGGCCGCTTTATATTGTCCGTCAAAATCAGATGATACAATATTCATGTAGCCGCCATCGGTTTTAAAGGTTGCCGCCGGAATGTCATGATAACTAAGCACTGCCTTAGCCATATCAATATCCTCAGCTGATATGATTTCTGCACCATTATGTACAGCAAGTGACTGAGGCGATTTAGTAAGCTGTAACTTGGTAGCTTCCTCCAATGCTCCCTGCATTTGAACAAAAAACTTTTCTGGAACAATTACCGAAGCTGTATTACCTTCTGTACTCATAACCCAGTATTTGGCACCTATCTCCTTGGCTATTTTATTCAGCCCTTCAAGCTGATTTTTATCAACCTCAATTCGGTGCATTTTATCTCCTGCATTGAGCATTTTTTTATATTCTGTTTTTTTCATCTCGCCAAATTTTATTTTTGGCTGTTTGGCATTCTCTTTAGATGATTTAGCTGCTTCACGGGAATTATATCTCTGGCTGTCTCTTTGCATTCTGATTATCTCAAGGATAATCTGCATAAGTTTTTCAAGCATAGCCGTAGTGCTGTTTACTGCATCTTCACCTATCATTTAAGTCAATCCTCCATATTCAAATAATCAGTAATAGGGATAATATCTGCATCTGTACAACCGTAAGCATAAGGCGAAACATTTATCATAGGAGTAATTGCCTGATCCGTTTCTGCGTTGTTCCAGGCATTTGGAATGGTAAGCGGAATAACTGCACGTATTCCGATGCCGTTTACTGTGATTTGTGCTGACTTTTCATTATCACTGTAAGAACTGTATAAATAATTATCATCTGAATATGCGTGAAGCATATCTCTTCGCTTTATTTTCAGCCGATCTGAAACATTACTGCTATAAGATATATCCCCATCATAGCTCACTTCGAGAAGATGTGTTTTCATCACATTAACACGGTTTTCGCCATTAAATGCCCCGAATATTTCTGATTCTTTTTCAGAGTACGTAACTTCGCCGTTATTATGCTTTGTTTCGTAATCAATAGAGGAAGGCATAAATCCCCAATTATAATATAATTGCTCTTTAGTTACCGATAACCCCTTGCAGAGTTCATCTACTGACATTCCCATTCTGGCAGAATAGATATCCATTAGCTTATTAGGGTCTATGCGTATAAGATAAACATCTTTGCAGTCGATATCACGGTTAAGATTTATCTCAGGATTATAATACACCTGCCATAAATCAGAAGAAAGAAAGTAATCTTTCTCCAGGTTAAGAGTGCGTGCATAATATTGATAGTCGGTTATATCAGCAAAGCTTTCCGGATCAGTGATATATTCCGAAAACCATTTTGCTACCAGTTTGTCGCTTTCGGTAAATTCATATACGGGGGTCTCCGTTTCTGCAAGTGTAGATTGAATTGCTTCCGATGATAAATCAGATTGTTCGGACACATTTTCGTTACTGCCAATGCAAGCAGTAAGCGACAATGCAGCACAACATATGCAAGCAACTAATTTTATTTTCATGGCTTTTTTCCTCCAAATTTGTGTATTTATATTATATCACATTTAAAAAAAAGACAAATCGGATAAAATATGCCAATATAAGTCAAAATCATTCCAAAACGGACAAAAAGAGACAAAAAAGTTGCCTTTTTTATAATTGTAAAAGTTATGTAAACATTCTATTGCTATTGCGATTTTTTGAATTAGAAAAAAACAATAAAAAAATGCTGCACTTCATATTGAAATGCAGCAGTCCAATGATAAAACATATTACTTTACATCATAAACAGCATCGAATTTTTTTTGATAATTGCTCATCTCTTCGTTTATTTTGTCTTCTAATGCAGTTTCATCTTTACAAAAATAAATTATCTGGCTGTCTAAAGAGTTGATATCATTTTCAAAATTGGATTTAACGGTCAATGAATGATTATCCGCATATAAAGATGCAAGCTGTACAACTGCAAGACCCTTCCAATGCACGATATCTCCATAATCGTATTCTGAATCAGGGTTATCTACATAGTAACCATCTACCTTTTCACACTCAAAGTCCAATTTATAAAAAATATAATAGTAATTTGGAACTGGGTTATTATTTTTGAGATATAATTTTTTCTCATATAAGGAGTACGATCGGTCATTTATCTGCCATTTTATTTTATCTGAATCAGATACATCATTGATGAGCTTTCCTATGCCGCACATATTTTCCCATTTGCCTCTTAAGAATCCATCTTCCATAATGGCATCTATTTCTGAGAAATCATATCCATCCGGCACTTCAACGAATCCGCCAAGTTCAGTTACTGTATATTCCTTTTCCGTGGAAGATAATTCCAGGTTGTTTTCCTGCAGATCTTTTGGAGTACAGCGTGCTGAAACAGAAATTACATCTCCGTTAGAAAGTTTTGTCGAGTTCGGAGAATCGCAATGGAATCTTACATTATCCCGAATAAAAGCATTATTACCGGTATATTCCATTTCCACCGTTCCGCTGCCATTATCACCATTAAAGACAACATTTAACCCGTCAAACGGATCTATTGCTGTGATGTCTTTGGGAGTTGCTTCCGTGTTCTCCAACTCTGATACTGATGAAGTAGTTACAGCAGATGAAGATGTATCTGTATTGGCTTTTTGGTCTCCGCAGGCAGTTGCCATGGTGGTCAGTAACACAGCAGCTGCTACTGCAATAAATTTTGTTTTAGTCATAGATGTTCTCCTTACTCTGGAATCTTGTAGCATTGTCAGCTAAGATATTGATTATATCTTAAACATTATACCATATCATTATTTCACTGTCAACTTATTTCTCACGGAAATACTGTTCCAGTGCAGCTTGGATAACCGAATTTATGTGCTCCTCGGTGTCATTGTCATTGAAATATTTGCTATAAGTGTCTGCCGAAAGCTTATATGATTTAGGCCTTGAGGGCTTTTCAACTTTCTGTATCGCTCTTAGAGCAAGCTCGGCAGCTTTCTGTGTGTCGTCAAAGCCTTCGAAAATATCTCTGAGTTGTGCCGCAAGCTTTATGTCAATTTTGACAACATCATTCCAGATGTTGTCAATCACAACAAACTCTTTATACTTTTCAAATATGGCATTAAGGGCTGTTACGGATCTGATATATGATAGCTCACAAGCTGCTCTGACAGATAGCCTGTTAGTATCAATAGCGATTTTATATTTGTCGCAGGCGGAGATCAGCTTATTAACTCTGATAAGACGAGCGATAGTGTTTTTCGACAAACCGTATTCTTCACCTACCATAGCAAGCTTGCTGTCTGCCTTTGACTTTTCTGCTCCTGCTTCCATAGCTCCAAGCTCATCATGAATAGCTTTAAGCTTATCTTCATCAAACATTTTTGAGTGTCTGAGTGCTACTACAGCCGCCTGCTCTGATGTACACAGATCCTTAAATCCACGCTGCATGAGATTGGTTTCGATAACATACATCTCGGCATCTTCATCGCTGAGATTGGTTTTTACAACGGCAGGAACAGTTGTAAGCCCTGCAATCTTTGCAGCATTGGTGCGGTTATGTCCTGCCAAAATCTCATACTTTCCTGCCGCATCACGCACTATAATAGGCGTAAGTATGCCATTGCTTTTAACGGACTGCACCATATCGTCAAGTCTTTCGCCCGTATAAAGTGTAAATGGATGTTTGCCGTAGGGGACAAGCAAATCAATGGGAATTTCCTGTACAGACAGTGTTTTCGCTGTAGCAGGTATGCTTGAAAGCATACTCGTAACATCAAATTTCATAATCTTTTCCTCCGTTTTTTCTGGCTCACATCTGCCCTGTGCATTTTCCTTGGCGATTTCGATACGCTGTAAAATGATATTTTTTTCGTCTTCTTCTGAAGTATTCTTACGAAAACCGTCTGCATTGAAGAACGTCTGCATCACTTCTCTCCGTGCGGCAGTTCCTTTCTTGTTTTTCTGAAAGCTGATAAAGAATTTTGCCAGACCGCTGTTTTCAAAATCAGCTGCACGCCATGTATCAGGAATGGTGTGATTATGGTTCTCAGCTCCTTCAAGGCTGTTTACAAAGTTAAGGACTCTTTTAACAAATACAAGGTCAAGAGAATAAAGATAGCAAGTCCTAAAATCTTTATCATCAGTACCTATATCCGTAAATGAGCGGTATTGTATTTTAGGCGTAGCCCTGCATTCCTGTTTGGTAATTTTCTGTGTAACCCAGTCTCTCACTGTAACAATATACGGACAGCCGTAGCATTCGTGCTGCGGAGAGAAATCTTGAAGCACATATCCTGTGGTATCAGCGGTTGTTGGCTTTTCAAAGGTTTTTCCGCATTTACAGATGTATGTCTGCATTTTATCGCCTCCTGTTATTCCCCAGTGGGGAATATTTATGTTCGGCTCATTATTTCGGTAGCAAGCGCCTTGTATTCCTCTCCAAGCTTTGTCTTGTTCAGGCAAAGAGACTTCATACGTTCTGAGCTGTTGGCTGCTTCGACCGACTTATGTATCTGTGTGCAAAACATCTTATTGCCGTACCGTTCTGTAAGCTTCTCAACAACCGAGCGGCTAATATTTGTGTTATCAGCCATTGTGGCAAGAACTCCGGTTATATCAAGCTTTGGATTGATAGTTTCCTTTACCTGATTATATATCTCACTGAGCATATCCAGTCCGTCAAGTGCAAATTTCTGTGTCTGAACAGGAATTATCACACCGTCTGAAGCAGTAAGGGCATTGATGAGCAGTATTCCGAGAGAGGGGAGACAGTCGATTATAACATAGTCATATTCCTGTATAGCCTTGTCTGAAAGAATGAATTTCAGTACGCTTTCCCTTTGAGCCGCCTGCATCATACACGCATCGGCATATGCCAAACCTATATCAGAAGGAATGAAATGTACCTTATTGATCTCACTGTATCGAACGCATTCGTCCATAGAGGGCATTTCACGCTTCTGAGCGCCCATCGTAAAGTTATTCGCCGTTGTCATTACGAGGTCACTCATAGTCGCTTTGTCATCGTCCTCAAATCCGAGATATGCAGACATATTAGCCTGCGGATCAAGGTCAATGAGAAGCACCCTTTTTCCCGAAAGCTCAAGAGCAGTGCCAAGATTCACCGCTGTTGTGGTTTTGCCTACTCCGCCTTTCTGATTGGCGATAGCTATGATCTTCATTATTCATCGTCCTCCTCTTCATATGCGTCTATTGCTATCCATGATCTGTAAGCAGCTTCCTCCGCTTCAAGAACGGTCATATTAAACAATCTCATTGCTTCCATCGGATCAGCAGCTTCCGCCTGCTTGTATTCTTCAGTCTGCTTATAGCGTTCGGCGCATATATCAACGTAATTGCTTACGCTTTCCTGCGTATATGCAAGATGCTCCTCAAGAGTTCCATCCATCTGCATACGCTGGTATGCTGCGGGAAAGTGGTCCTTGAGCACATTTTTTCTCTGAATTGCATATTTACCCTTAGATAAAGTCCTGATGTCCATTTCTTCCATAATATTTACCTCCGATTATAAATTGTACTTGGGTTTTGTGACCTCAAAAGCATAACCCTCCATTTTTTTCATGCGCTCCGGATCACTTTTTATTCTGTCGATTAAAGCCTTTCGCTCTGCCGCCTGCTGTTGACGTATAATCAATGCGGCGTGAGCCTTTTCCTTAATCTTTTTCTGCCTTTCTTCCTCAGCGGCTGCATATTCAATTCGTGCTTGTACAAAAGCCTGCTGAATCTTTATGTTATCTTCAATATTCATGCTGCCATCCTCCTGTTATCCAATCAGTTGTATATTATCCGCAGTGCCAAGCAGACGGCCTCGAATACAAAAGCAAGCTTTCATAATTTCAATAAGAATCATAGGAATGAGTATAACGCCTATGGAAGCTCCATAGCAAAGGAAGGGATTTACTGTATTAGGTGCTGCTCCAATCACGAGCATGATGGTTAATGCTATTATTGATATACCGCCAATAATAGCACAGAGATTTCTAAAAATCATTGCCGGAAGTCCTATGACCCACGCTATTACGCAAATAATTGCGGACAGAATATAAAGCAGAGCCTTTGCGATGAGCTTGACGGGTATAAGTAACAGTGTTGTCATAATATCGTATCCTTTCATGTCCTGATCTTGGCATTTCCCCAATGGGGAAGTTTTTTATTGTCTATATTATAGCATATGTGTCCCCACATATCAAGAGTGAAAATACACAAATTTATTTTTCTTTTTTTGTGGGAAATATATGTGTACACACATATGCTTTGTGTGCTATAATATAGGAAATTGATAAGGAAGTGATTCGCCGTGAAGCAAACAACCGCTCAGTTAAAGGCTAACAAAAAATATCTTTCCACGCTCGACGAATTCAAAGTGCGCTGCGAAAAGGGGGCCAAGGACAAGTATAAGGCTCAGGCTGCACACCGGGGATTCAGCCTAAATTCTTACGTGATTGCTCTTCTGGAGCGTGATGGATTTATGATTGAGATGGAAAAGGAAAAAGCAGCAAAAAAGTAGCTTTTTCATCTCATAAGCACTATTTTACCACATATTTTTCACAAGATTACAATGCCATAATTTATGACTACATTTAATCGAAGAAGGAAAAGACATTCCCGTCCTCATCTATTTCCAAAGTGTGAAAGTCATGACAATTGAGCGGTGCTACCTCGGCATCATCGATTATTTGGTTTCTTTCAATATGTTCGTATTGAGAGCAAAAACAGGTTTTGACTTGACATTGTGCAACCCATTCTTTAAGGGCATAAGCGTACGACCCCTGAACCAAATGGTTATAGAATGTGCTTACTTGTTTCATCTGGCCATTGCGGGTTATTTCAATACATATCACTGGCAAATCGTCCTTATATGCAACAACAATGGTAGTAATATGATCGGCAACTTTATCGTGGTACCCACCCACGCATATTCCCATTCTCTGTCCGACACGTATCAGCTCGTCAGTTTCCCTCGCCAGTACAAAATCAAGTCCATTGACAGTGCGATTATATCTATTTTTCATTTCATCAGGATAGTCTAAAATGACATTTGCATACCTGAGCTTATTAATGTCTGTAGACAGTCTGTCATGAATTTCCTGAATACTCCCTCTCAAGGCATGCTGTGTCAGTACTCCTCTATCTTTTAAACGCTTGAACATCATAACGGCATCCAGATAAATTAAAGCAGAGTATTTAATTAATTGTGCAACTACCCAAGGCTCTCCTTTGAGCTTTATCAGCTCCTTTGTCATCTTCTTTATTGTTGACAATCTATAATCGCCATAAGAATCTGTTGAAAAAATCATATCATAGTATTTATTCATATCAAATTTTCCTACAAAATTCTCTAACAAATTCGTGTCTTCGCATCCTAACTTGAAGAATAAATCCATAAAATATACAGTAGATATATCTTTGGACAACAGCTTTTTCACTGTTTTGCATTTTTTCAATCCTATATTCAGATTCGATATAAACATTTCCCTTGGGCAGTCAGGCTTTATTTTTGAAAACACTTTATTGATTCCACAACAGAACGCTTCACTGAATGCAAATAAATCGGTGCATTCCTTAACTGTCAGCATAGGGAATCTGTTACAAAGGGCAAGAAATCCTATTTTGTAATGTATATCCTTTCTTCGAATAGCAGCCATATAGTCTTTTAACTTCTCGGGATAATTTTGCTTTATAAAAATCTGTCTTGCTAACTCTTTTACGGCTTTATAGGGAACTTCAACAAGACAGCGTATAAATGATGAATACGTTATACATTGAATATGTTCAGAAGCTTGTTTCTTCTTACCGTTGCACCAATAAGGGAGAGCGTATGCCTGCCCGGTCCGACAGTTAAAAACATAACGATAACCGAAATTTTTGCAAATAAAGCAGCCTGACAAAGGATTGATTAAGACTGTCTTTTGGGTAATAGCCAATGAAATTTTATCCCCATCTTCGGATATTCTGATTCTTGATACATATGTATTATGATCTTTTACAGTATCGCACGTTCTGAGATTGAAATTCTGTCCACAATAAGGGCATTGTTCTTTCATTGAGCTCAAATGAACATCGTAATCATCAAAAGCTCTGTACCATTCTTCCCCGTATAGCTTAATAGCTTCCTCTTTTTTAGGAGATTCCCTTATTAACTCTTTTGGAGGAATAACCTTTCGGCATTTGCAGCAATACACTCCATGCTCCAAAGTCATGTTATTTTGTGCTTCCCATTTTAAAATCATCTTTGGGGTCATTTTGCAGAGAGACTCTCTGATATCTCCCTGCTCTTTGAACCAAACTGGTCGATGACTTCTACTCTCATAATAGTACGGAGGAATTGCTCTAACACGCCTAGCAGTAATAAATGCATTTGGCTCGTCAAATATATATACTTTCTCTCTCATATTTTTCTCCTATCTTCACAAATAAAGCAAAGACAAATAAGCTATTCTATATCAATATCCCACCCTTCTTCAATCATTTTTCTGTAACAATGTAAGACCGCATTGCATTTTTTTACAGTTTCATATGGTTTAACATCTTGAAGTTCATATCCAAAGTAAGCTGCACATTCATTGAGTGCAGCTTTTTTTGTATCACAATGATCCTCAAATGTCCTTTGAACGTTTACGAAATCATAGTCTGTTCTCCATACACAACCGGATTGTCTTAAAAATGCCATTACCTTTCCAAGCCCAAACCCAATAATAGTATTGGCAGATAGTAATATTTCATCTATTTTAAAGAGCTGATCCGACAACGGCGGAGCATTCTCTGTTATAGAAAGCATCTTTATTTGAAACTTGTTACGATCATTTTCAGGGGCAAAAAAGCTGTCAAAAATCACATATCCGTTAATATCAACAACAGAGAGCTTATATACTTCATCTTCCTTTGTGTTATTGCCTGTGGTTGCGATATCAATGACAATTTTTTTATCCGCTGTAATCAAATTTTCTGCCATAGCACGCAGTCCGTCACTTCTTTTTTGTTCCAAATTGTACATTTTTCTGTATTTTTCCTTAGTTAAAATCTCTGCTCCCATTTTTATCTCTCCCTAAAATTACCATACTGCCTTTCATCTTCATCAATGAGCTGCATAAGCTCTTCATCATCACTCAGATATTTGCGAATTATGCTTTGAAACTGCCTTGTTGCCCAATCAGCACCATTTTCAAAGAAGTTTTCGGTTATGTATTTAAGCTCATTATACGCCTCATCAGGAAGTCTGAGAAGAATGTCCATAGTTGCTTTGTCAGCAGTTCTGTTCTCCATAATAGTTTTAATCAATTCCTTATTCATACGATCATTTCCTTTCTCACTTTATAAACAGATCCGATAAATATCCATCATCGAAGATATACTTTATCCAATCATTTCTCTCACGTATATTTTCTATTATCTGCTGTCTATATTCATCAGGAACATAAAGAATTGCATCGGGATTATCTTCGACTGCCGCTTGACACATATTCTCGGTTCTCATCTCCATAGGGACATATCTAAGTGCTTCGCCACATTTGCAAACTGCCGTCAACGCATAAACGCTATATTTTTTATTATTTGTCGGCATAAGTCTGATATTTTTGGAATCCTGCTGTATCAGAGCATATATTTCCTCCAGCCTGTTATGCTCATCAATATCAATTTGCCGTATTTTTTTCATTTCCTCCCTTGTAAGCACAGAAGAATAATAATCGCTTCTATAAATATCCATTGGATCAATAAGCTTTTGGTCAATGAATTCAACATATAATTTGTAGTTGAAGCATTCCTTTGGATAACCGTTTAATCCAAAACGATTTGCATAATTTGTTTGATTATCCTTTTGTAAGGTTTCTTTTATTTTGTCTTTTGTCCAAAAACTGAGAGAAATATATTTTCTGCTTACCGGTGAGCTTATCATCTTTTCTATAAACTTATCGGTACTGAGGTACTTTATAGGAATATATTTCACATTGCAATCGCTCACAAGTAGTGATTTAAAGCATATACCTTCCGTTCGGAATATTATAGGAACATATTTGAGCAGTTTGCTGTCTCTATCCAATTCATCACTGCTTATGCAATGTTTGCGAGCTTCGCTGTAATTGTTAAAAGCTGTCTGTATCATTTCAGAAGATTTGAATTTATCCGGGACATAGCTAAGTGCAACACTGTTTGACTTTACAGCAATATCGCACAGCTCTTTCGTAACAAAGCACTCAGGAACATATTGCAGTGCCAAGCCGTGATTTTCAACGGCACATCGGCACAGCTCCTTGGTTTTGAAGCTGTCAGGTATATAGCTAAGCTGCCTGTGATATTTTTTTACTTGTTCCATACAAATATCCATTACCCGCTTCTTTTTTGCGTCATTCCAATTCTGAAAAGCATCTGCTGTTTCATTACTCATAGTGCCTTTTGGCACCACTTTTTCTTCTGACTTCCTTTCAAAGCTTTCATCAGAGCTGCCTTTACTTCTCCTATCTTCAAGAAGAAAGCTTACAGCAAAGTCATCAATAGTAATCGTCCTTGTGTATGGGCTTTTAGAAACGTGATCTTTCAGCTTATCCTTATTATGTGCAATTTTTGCTCTGACATTGGTTTCTGACTTACCGTATTCTGTGCAAAATTCTTTTATTGTCATATTTTCGACTCCTTTCGGTTCCCCAGTGGGGAATTTTCAACCTCTTAAATTATTTTAAAGCTCTGCATTATAATCCAAAAGGATTTGTTCTTTGCGTTTTTCACACTCCTCCTCAATCTTTTTTATTTTCATCTGTGCGATGCACATAAAAAGTGTATCTATCTGACTGTCATTAAGTTCATCGCACAGCTCAACAATTTTTTGCACATTTCTCCTTGCCTTTACTATTTTCAGAACATTATCAAGCTCTTCATCTTCATTAAAAAAATACACCACAGGCACTTGTAACATTTCCGAAAGCTTTTTTACAGTCTCCATTTTTGGAACACTGCCATTTATCCACCTTGTGACCGTTGCAGGCGATATATCAAGTTCTGCTGCAAGTTTTCGGGGCTTTATATTTCTTTCTTTACAAATTTTATTGTATTTATCCCAAAACACACTTATTTACCTCCTGTCGGTTCCCCAGTGGGGCATTTATGGCTTTTTATATTATCCCATAATTCATAAAGCTCATTGTCATAATTTTCAAGAGCAGCAGCCCAGTCGGCTTCATTTAATCTTCCTTCCTCCCGTCTATAAGCACATTCTCTGTGCATAACAATAAGCTGTTTTAGTTTCCAATCAAGCTGCTCCAGACCGCTCTCGCTGATGGTGTGGTTATCAGCTGCACGATGTTCACGTTCTTTCCATTTTCGATATATTTTCAGATACAATTTCTCATTTTCAGAACATACGCTGTAATAATGTATTGTATTTTGTACTTTCTTTTTCTTGCGGCATTCGTCTGAACAAAGAACATTACCGTGCCGTTTGCCTGAAAGAAAAAGAGAGCCGCAGCTCATACAGCAGCGAGGAAACATTCCTGCGGCATACAGCTCATTAAGATAATTGATTATAAAACTGATTTGTGAAATCATATCTTTTTCCGCAACAAAATATTGCCGTTCGTTCCGATATATAAGATACAATGCCCCAACAGCGTGAGTGCTTTCAAATTCATAGGCAGCTTCCCATTCGGATATAATTTTAGGGGCAGAAACTTTTAACACATCCAATACATCATATTGATGCCCGGCATTCAGTTTCAGGTGCTTCTGGGCTTCAAAAAAATCAGGAGTAAAAATCTGATTTGCAAAATCAAAGTGATCCGAAAGAAACCGTCCTATTCCCTCAACACAATATGTTTCAACGCCATTTTCTGATTTAATAACATATTCCCGTCTGTTATATGTATCAATAGAGATACCGACAAAAGAATTGTTATCAAATGTTATTTTCATAATCCTTATCCTTTCCATTCCCCAGTGGGGAATCACCCGCAGCCGCCGATAATGACGGCTGTGGAAATTTATGTGTTTTTTACTCACGGACTTTTATGGTATAAACTCCATCTTTGTAATCGACGATTTCATATGTATCCTGAAATTCAGTCATATCTGTTTCCGCAGTTACAGTTACACGATATAATCCGTTTGGCACTTTAAAGTAGTCTCCACCTATCTCGCCTTTGGCGAAAGCTCCTGCGGTGACTAACAAAGCTACGCCCAACACTTCGGCAACTATTGGCTTTAAAAATTCCCCCTCAGCAATGCTTCTTGATACTTTAACTGTAATATAGATATCCAGGATGAAAATCGCAAGCGTTACAAAATATGCTGTAATCTGCAACCATATTGGCATCGACTTAACTGCCTCAATTAAAATAACTCCATTAATAAATTCCATAAAATTATCCTCCTTCATTTTATTCCCCATTGGGGAATTATCACCATATTTCTGTGGTAGAATCGAACTCATCTCCGACCTGATATTTACAGTAAATTTCGGGGCTGACGGAAAAATCAGTTTTTACATCTTTCGGTAAGTACTTGTACATAATCCCGGTTGCAGGTTTAGATATGGTGATAACATACTCATTAGAATCATTAAAAGTATGATGAACGATCTGCTTATCGCAAACCACTCCGCTGCGCATATCAATTCCCTGAGAATGAAGATCTATTCTTACACATATTGCAAATATTATTGCAACTTTTATCAGTCCAAACAAAATTTTAGCTATTATCTCGTCTGCGTCCATTTTAAACACCTCCTCTCACATTTAATGAACTTAGCGCATCATTTAAGATAGCTCGTTCCTTTTCAGCCTGTGCATTTTTTTTCTGCTCTGCTACTGCTTTTTCAAATTTTGCTTCCTTTATAAATTTGCAGAATTTAATGAGGCTATCTTTAGTTGTCAGGAAATCATAAATAGCAATATGGTCATGCCTCGTATCAAATATTGATGAACTTACGTTCTGTTTCTTATAATACAGCGCTGCATATTTTCTGAAAGCTTTTCCATTCAAGAATGCAGCTGATTTATCCTGCAAAATATCAGCCAATGTGCTGATCTGTCGCTTTTGAATGACAGGTAGCTGTTCTAACGCCTGTTCCGGTGTTAAAAACAGTTCGTCATTATTTAAGGTAATATATTTTTGCAGGCAATTATCCTCTAAGCCAATTAACGTTGTACAGGTAAACAGGATATCGTTCTTACCTTCCAAATAAATATCGTAAAGTTTAACAGGTATAACGTCATAATTGAAATTTAAAGTATATAATGTTTGGTTTTTACAAAGCCCCTGATTCTTCAGCAAAAGTGATTTTAGCATTTTACCGCCATTCATATCCCATATCGCATATATTATTGTAATAAGTGAAATAATTGAAAATATTATAATCAGGATTATTAAGTATTTCGGATTGCTTTTTAAGTATTTTGCATCTGCTGCACCGGCCATTAGACATATCAGAAGAGTAGGCAACCATATTTTTTGGACAAATTCCAACCCATCACAACCATACCTCCATATTTCGTATAGTCTTTTTAAAAAGTTTTCATATTTGTCTGGTTTACTATTTTTTGATGTCGATTTGGAAGGAGTATAATAAATATTTTCCGGCACAATCGTTTCCGGAACACGTATTTCATTATCATCAACTATCACTTCTATCGGATCAAAGAATCCATTATCGTAAAGATATGCGTATGGTTCAAAATTTGATTTTGCCATGATTATTGTTCTCCTTTCATTCGTACCGTATAAACTCCATCTTTGTAATCGACGATTTCATATGTATCCTGAAATTCAGTCATACTTACCTCTTGAGTTGTAATTACCTTATACTCACCTGTCGGCTTTCCAAGATTCAACGGATCGTCGTTAATTTCATATGGTATGAATGCCACAATGCCTGTGATAATAATCAGGACAATTAAATTTAAGCACGATGGACCTTTTTCGCTGTCGCACTTAATTAGTTGAGCCTGCGCTACAAAAAATCCAAAGCAAACAATTACCATCGCAACGATTAGTAATGCCATAGGAAATTTACAAACTTCCTCAATTAAAATAACTCCGTTTATTGCATTAAATTCCATTGTTTTATCCTCCTGAAACATTCGTCGAGGCTTTCGCCAGGACTCATGCTGTTTGCAAGTTCCTTCAGTATTACGATCACAACCTCCCGAGTGTAGTTGCCAAAGTCATCGTTGGATGCTGTGTTAGTTTTCACCTGATCTGCTATGCAAATGCAGCCTTTAGCAGTTAACTTTTTCAAATCATCACGCTTCGGATGCGGAAATATGTTTTGTGTTTTCTTATAATCGCTTGACATTATCGTTCTACCTCCTGTTCATTATTTCTTCTATAAAGCCTCTCTTCGGGCTGCGGCTCAAGCTGATAATCCTGGTGGGGTGCATATGAAGGATTTGACATGTTTTTTAAATATGTCTCATAATTAGCGGCGATAGTATCTCTTTCTGATTTAAACAGCTCTAATTGGTTTGCAGTATCGCTTAACTCGTTTTTGATTATTGCTAATTTGGATTTTCTCGCATTCAAATCCTCCCTGTCGGTTATTCCGCTTGCCTCAACATAAGAAACCTTATTATACATTACTTTTTCTTCTGAAGTAAGAAAGTCAGCGGATGACAGTGCAAGATAGCTTTCGCCGTCTGTTATTATTTTTTTCATAGCATTTATTTGCTTTGCAAGCGCATCATGCTTATCTGATAATGATTGATATTTTTCAGCTGCACAGTTAAGCTTGTTTTCAAATTCTGATACAGATGTTATATTATT
This sequence comes from Huintestinicola butyrica, assembly GCF_025567215.1. Lineage (NCBI taxonomy): Bacteria > Bacillati > Bacillota > Clostridia > Eubacteriales > Oscillospiraceae > Huintestinicola > Huintestinicola butyrica. The sequence goes on along the minus strand of NZ_JAOQKB010000003.1, from coordinate 174,086 downwards.
TAAGCTTAGATAATTAAGCAGATCTGCACTTTTCCTCAAATCTGAATATGTAGTTTTCTTTTCTTTTTTTATAAAAATGCTTATCTGCATCTGGCGCATACATATTGCATATTCTCTCTGGATACCGGATAGGCGTTCAATAGCAGCAGGACTGATTTCTTTATCCTTATGTAAAATACGATATTCCAAGTCAGGTATGGAATACCCATCTCCCAGACGAAAACTTCTAATCGCATATTTCTGCTTTGGCGCTTTTATCGAAAGATACTTACCTTGATGCACAACATATCCCTTCTCTGACAGCTTCATCTCAATGTCTTGAAGATTTTTTACGTTTTTATCCAGAATAATTTTGTCAATATCATTGCAAAGCTTCTGTTTCCATGATGTGCCGTTTTTTCGTGTAAGCCATTCATTATACTTCATCGTATTTTTGTGTTTGGGGCTTTCAATAATATGCAGACCGTGTTCAAGTGCAATAGCATCTGAAATCTTCCGCACTTTCATAAGCGACTTGTAATTTGCATACCATTGTTTTCCGTCCAGATTATATGGGCACACCGCAAAATGATTATGTATGTGATCCTTATCAACGTGTGTACTCACGATGACCTGATGATTATTTCCGAAAACCTTTTTCGCCCATTCAATACCGATCTGATGAGCTTCCTCAGGAGTGACATTTTCATCCGGGGAAAAGGATTGTATGTAATGATGAATACGCACCTTTTCTTTCTGCTTTGGTTTTTCGGACTTGTCCTTGTCTGCGACAATCTCAGATTTGAAAAATCTTTCCTTTGCACATATCTCGAATGTTCTGCGAAACTCGTCATACGCCTCCTGAGGATTGGCAGTACAATTTATTCCTGTTGCAAATTTCATTTCGTCATTTTTGTCACCATTCAGAATATACTCAATGTTAGACAATGGAGTAGTATGAACCGCAACGTATTTTACTATAGGCACATTACAACAGCTCCTCCGACTGAAGCGGCGAAAGCCAGTCCTCAACAACAAGCCTAAGCTGCTTTATTTCTTCTTGCAAATCCTCAATATCTTTCTGATAAATTGATTTTGTGCTGTTTGCGACAGTCGATATCTGATTGATATTCACGCCGATCCTGTTCATGGCCTTATATACATCAGAAAGCTCTTTGAGATTAAAAACCTTTATGCTGCCTTGAACAGAAATGGTGCGAATATAGGTTCCTGTTCTCATTCCCAATTTCTTGGATCGTTCAGAAATAATAGCCCATTCTTTAGGTGAATAACCAATAAGTTTCATTATTCTATCTTTTCCATACGGCATAGTAGTTACCTCTTTTTACAATTTGGGGTATTAGGGGTGTTTACCCCTACCATTATCTGAAATTACAGATAATGGGAAAAGGTATATACCTTTTCTATGCTTGCTATTTATTTAGTCGCTCTTCTCGTGCCGCAACCGAAAAGCCTGCAAAAATCCAGGCCCGGAGGCAAGCATCGCACTTTTTCGCAACACGATGGGCTGAAAAGGAAAAAATCATCTGGATTTATCCTGTAAGTTACCCGACATGAAATCAACAAAAGCCCGTCGGGGAAATCTTACACGTTTTCCTATTTTAATGACCGGAAAGCCCAAACTATCAGGAGCATTTCTTGCTGTTTGTATAAGCGTCTTTGCAGATGTTCCAAGCACATCTGCAACCATTTGCGGCACAAGCAGTTCAAGCTCACTTTCCTTTAAATCCTCTAAAGTACATTTATTTGCCAATTTCTTCTTCCTCCTCATTTTTTAAAAGAGCTTTCAAAGCCGGCAAACTGATTTTATTGGTTTCACAATTTCCAAGAAATTTATTGCACTGAGAACAATAAGCTCTTTTGCCGCCTGTAATAATGAGACCATTATACATATCATTATTATCAAATTCAGAACCATCAAAGGAATGATGATATATTACGGTTCCCTCTGCGTGCTGTCGAACATAAAAACCATTACATCCGCAAAACGGGCATTGCGTCAGATCTGAGAAATTTATTGCCTTTTTCATCGTAGCTTGCTTCTCCTTTTAATTAAGCCTATCATTTGTGAGAAAATCGCAAAGCAGCAGTCCTATGAGTATTATGAATATTTCAGTCATCATTCATTTTGTTCCAAACATCTCTGCACATGAAAGTATCGGCAAGTGATCCATGAGCCTGTCCTCTCCATGGAATATTATAATAGGAAGCCGCTATTGATAACTTTTGCCACCGATATCTCAACCTTTCGCTATCCCATTCGCCGTATATTTCTGAAAATTTTTTCATGCAGCATCTAAGCTCAGGCGTATCATTCTCAAAATCAAAGTCACTTTTTTCAAGTGCCTTGGAAATAAAATGCCAGTCAAAATCAATGTTATATGCAACAGCTACTTTAGCTCCGGACATTATTTTGGATATCAGCGGTGCTATGTCAGACATCAATGGAGCATTTTTTACCATTTGTGGTGAAATATGATTTATAGCTTCAGCTGCCGTCCATTCTGTCTTATGCTCAGGACGAATATAACTATTAAGCAGTATTTCGCCGCTATTGTTCATAACCGATATCTGTAGAATCTCATCTGCTTCAGGATCAAGTCCTGTTGTTTCAGTGTCAAGAAAAATAACGTCACAGTCTTTTCCAACAAGATCAGCTGCATCAGGCTTTCTTTGCTTTTTCGAAATTGTATAGCAATCCAATGTCTTATCTTTATTATTAACGAATGGGTAAAAATCAGCAGTATAATAACTTATTATTCTGACAATGCAGGTTTTGGTTGTTAATTCTCCGCCATCTCCATCAGTTTCAAGATCAATCCGATATTCTTTAAAATCTATAGTTTTGGATGCCTGTCCAAATACATAAAATTTGAAGTAATAGCCATCATGGTGTATTTCCAACCACTCACTGCCTCGATATTTCTTATACAAAAACATAATTTCTTTTCCAAATTCATTGACATATGCCTTGAAGCTTTTTAAAAATTCTGTACGATCGGATATGTAGTGATAAAACAATTTTATCAGTCTTGCTTTTCCAAAATAATTTGTCATTTTCTATTCCTCCTAATTATAAAATATCACTATGTTAATAAGTACGAGTAAGTTCATAATGTTAGCCACCAGAAGCTTTCTGTAAGTGTTTTCTTCTTCTTCTTCTGCTTTAAATATTATAGATGCAGTTCCTATAATAAACACAAGAGATAAAATACATATAATAATCTGTAACCACAGCGGCATTGACTTAAACGATTCAATCATAAAAACAATGTCAATCATATTTTAGCCTCCGTTACTTGCTATTTATAAGCTCTTATTGCGTGCTCGAAAATCGCATATAATTTCTTTGTATTGCGGGGAAGATGTATAAGGGGTGTATTCTTCTTTTTCAAGCATTACGCAGAAGTATTTAAATTTATTCGAAATTTTTTTCTGACTGCTTTCTGCCTTCATTCTCAAATACAGCATACGCAGAAATTCGTATCTTTCAAGCTCCACATCATTTTTGTCAATTTTTCCCGTACAGTAAGGAATAATCGACAGCAGCCTGTTTTCGATATATTCCATCTGTTCGTTATTGAATTTATTATCACACGCATCAGCGTATAACAGCAATGTTTCATTATCGTATGATTTAAATTCAGTAGGCTTTTTCAGTTTTTTGTTGCTTATTGCATTAAAAAGCGATTTTCTGATGTAGTTTCGGAAATTGCGAATCTGCTTTCCAACGATAATTTCGCATAGCTTTTTTATATGGGAATACTCAATATGCCCGAACATTTCCTTAAGCTCATCGGTAGGTATTTCTTCTTTTTTTCCGATAATTACACTTGATGCCTTGCAAAGCATGACGTCAAGAATGATATCCTTTATTCTGTCAACATCATATTTGTTGCATTCCGCACATAAGCGGTCATAGTCAATCTGAGCTTTAATCGCTGAGTTATAATTAAAAAACTCCTGATCAGATATTTCTTCTGCTTTTTCATCGTCATTTGCACAAGCGGTGCAATCAGAATCATCAATAATATCAATATCTGTAATTATTATATCTGTACTTGATTGTGGGCGATTTTCCACATCTGGAAAATCGGAATGTGGGCTATTACATATTTCACACTCATCCTCTGTTTCAATCCATTCGGGATGCGGCTCGTCAGAAAACTCATAAACCCAATCAATAATACGTCCTGTCGTATCATCAATAAGCTTGATTCGTCTGAAATATCCAAACGATTTCAGCTTGTTTAAAGCTGTTATAATTTTTGTCTTACCGTCAGAATGAGTATGAGCCAAACCTTCTATTGAGAAATTCCAATTATCTGGTCTTGACAGCATATATGTAAGCCACCCCATTTCTGCTCCCCCAAGGCGAGGATCATTAAGGTATTCGTTGTGTACCATCGTGAAGTTCTTTTTAAAACTTCTTCGTATTGCTCCCACTTTTTTCACCTCCTGCTTTTTTATGCGAGTTCAATCGGTGAAGTCCCAATCCATTCAGGTCGAACTTCATCTGAAACTTCGTATGCCCAATCAACAAAATTTCCGTGCCTATCAACGAGTTTTATCTGTCTGTAGTATCCGTGATTTTTTAAAGAGGAAAGTATTCCATTAACTTCAATGATATCAATTCCACGGCTTTTGGCGACTTTAGCAGCAGAAAAATCAAAACCATTTGGACAAGAAAGCATAAATGCCAGTAAACCTATTTCATCGAAACTGAGGCGTTCATCGTGCACAAAGTCATTGTGTACAGCTAAAAGGTCTTTTTTTGATACATTTCTTTTCTTACTGCTCATTTTCTTTTCCTCCGTTTAAAAATATACATTTCACGCCACTATAACGATTTTTTTCATTACGGGTCTGTTGTATTTTGATGTAGCCGCCATCAATAAGTTTGTGGACGTGAGAATAATAGGTGTGACTGCCTATTCCCAGTTCATTTTGTATTGCAGAGGGACTTTTCAATTTGAATGACTTTTCGCCATTAGAATTTTGCAGAAAATAAATATATATCGCCTTTGCCTGCAATGTAAGGTCTTTATCCTGCATTATTTGCTGTAATTCTTCCACGAGTTAGTCCTCCTGTTATCGGAGAAAAGAAAAAAGACTATTTTCAATCTTCCGAACTTAGTGTTCAGATGTTTGAAGATAGTCTTTTTATAACACTGAGATTATCAGTTATGTATAAAAAATGGTATTTTACTTGATTTTTGTCTGCCGTAATACTCATAACCCGAAGGTCGTAGGTTCAAATCCTGCCTCCGCAACCAACAACCGTTTCGACAATAGTTGAAACGGTTTTTTGTTTGCTTTGCCTGCGGAATAATTTTTTATTGCTTGACAAAAATATATGTACGTGGTATAATTATCACGAAAAGAAATGAGTGTTCCATTCGGATCACAAATCGAACGCCCTCGGAGTTGCGACCTCCGAGGGCGTTCTTTTGTGCTGACTGCCTTTTTGTTTTACTTCTTATTTCCGTCCAGCCACTTGCAGATGTAGTTTGTGACTATTCCTGCTGCGACAGATATAAGAAAAGAAATGAGAAATTCCATCCGGCTCACCTCCTTCCGGTTAGGGAACGGAGTAAGGCAGCAAAATAATTATACCATTTTCGGCAAAATCCGTCAATGCTCCCTATTTCCATCATCTTCCAAATAATTTACATCATATATATTGACATAACAGCGTATCTGGGGTAAAATAAACTATATATTGCCCAAGTATAACGGGTCGGTTTCTGCGGCTTTTATAGCATCGCCGCAGATCATAAATGAAGATCATTATTTGCCTAAGATATATTTCCAATAAGCAAAATTCTGTCGGATCTCTGCCGAAATTGTGCAAAGTGCGGTAAAAATCAAATCTGATGCAGTGATGGATTGTGAGAATATCCAAACATAAAAATTCTCTGCAACAAAACGCACGCAGATCTGCACTATATATATGACAGGGCTCAGAAGAGCGAGCATATATATAAACTCGGTACGAGATCATATCAATCCGCTTTGCTGCAAAAGCGGGTGCGAGGTGATTCAATACAATGAGCTTGGACTTTACCGCCTCTGTAAGACGTGCACAGGCGGGAGATGCCGGAGCGTTTGCCGAACTTTATTCCCTTGTTTACAAGGATCTGTACCGGATCGCTCTGCTGAACCTGAACAATCAACACGATGCTTCCGATGTGGTTAGCGACACGGTGCTGGAAGCTTACACCTCCATATCAAAGCTGAGGGACGAAAAAGCATTCAAAGCCTGGATAATAAAGATCCTTACGGTAAAGATAAAAAACAAGCGCAAGGAATATAAAGAGATAAACAATTTCCGGGAAGATGTGGACGATCTCAGCGATGCCGAAGAGGCTGCTGTAAGTAAAGAAATAGATTTCGGCAGCATAGAGGTAATGGAAGGCTTTAAGCAGCTCAGCGAAGAGGAACGTATGGTGCTGTCACTCAGTGTTGTTTCAGGCTATAAAAGCGAAGAGATTGCCAGAATGTTCGGAACAAATGCAAACACCGTTCGTTCAAAGGTAGCAAGGGCGAAAGCCAGACTGAAACAGCTGCTGACTTAGATTTTTTGAAGAAAGGAGGCCGGAAGCATGAGCTTTGAAAAGGATCTCAGAAAAGCCGTTGAAAGCATTGATATTCCCGAGGAACTGCTGCCCGTGAATATTGAAGCAATGCTCAGGAACGCAGACCGCAGCGCACAGAAAAATACAAGCGCAGACATTGACCGTTCCGAAAAGATCACGGCAAAGAAAACGAACCGTACTATTATTATGCGTACTATCGCCGCAGCTGCTGCGTGCATAGCTCTGGCAGGCGGATTTGCCGCTGTTCGCCAGCAGACCGCAAAGCCTGTTGATATCGAAAGCGAGATCAACTACGAGGCTGTTCAGGTACAGTCTTATGATGAGCTGTACAGCATTTACACGGGAATTTACCTTAATTCGGAAGCCAACAGCGAAACTGCCGCTGCCGAGAATGGCGACGGTGTGGAAATTATCACCGATGACACTGCAATCACCGATGTGCCCGCTGCCACCGAAACAACTCCCGCTATTACGGAAGCGCCCGCTGAGGATACCTCACGCAAGAATATTGATGCCGTGTGCTCTGATTTTTCAGATGCCGATATCGTGAAGAGCGATGACAGCTCTATCTACTATATCTGCGGCGGAACTCTCTACGTTGTTTCAAAGGACAATATGGCGGTAAAACAGGAGATAACCACCGAAAATCCTCCCTTTGAGATGTATGTAAGAGGTAATTCTCTTGTGCTTGTAAGCGAAGAAAAAGCTTCCGGTGACAAGTCTGAGGACGGCAGAGACCATACAAATGTGGTCATAGATATATACACAATTTCCTCCGACTCGCTTACTCATATCAAAACATATAAGCAGAACGGCGAATACAACTCCGCAAGGATAGATGATAACGGCGTTCTGTACCTCGTAACGGGATACTCCAACTACAGAGGAGCGCCCCTTGACGAGAATGCTGACCTTGATAATTACGTTCCCGGCTACTATATCGATGGCGAAAAGCACTACGTTGCCGCCGAGGATATCACAGTTCCCCAGGGAGCGAACAATACCGATTACACTATCATTTCCTCCGTCAAGTGCAGCGAGCCTGTGAACATTTCCGTAAAGGCTGTTCTGGGCAGCAATGCAAATGCTTTCTGCTCCGATGATACCCTTTATGTGGCATTTTCGGGCACTAAGGACGGCAAGTCCTACACAGCTGTTACCTCCTTTGCAATTTCTGAAAGCGGTCTTTCCTACAAAGCTTCGGGAACTGTTGAGGGCGAGCTTATCAGCAGGTACAGCATGGCAGAGAGCGAGGGTGGTTTCAGGATCGCCTGCCGCAGCTTTGACGAAAACGGAATGGCAGTTACCGATATCTACACGCTTGACAGCTCACTTGCAGTGATCTCCAAGGCAGAGGGACTTCTTCCCGGTGTGATAATCGGCTCCGTCAAGTTTGACGGCAATTATGCAAGTCTTATTGAAAATAACCGCACAGATGCTTCTCTCGTGGTTGACCTTGACCAGAGTGCTCCTGTGGAAAATGCTGAGACAAAGTGCTTCATCGCACCCTATGTCAGCAAGCTTTCCGACGGACTTATGGCAGGCATAACCGCCTGTGAGGACGAAAACGGCGGATATAACGGTCTCAGACTGGAGCTTTACAGCGCAGACAGCGGCGAGAAGATAAGCGAAACAGTGTTTGCCCGGTTCCCCAAGGTGCAGTCCCCTGCCCTAAGCGACAAGAAGGCAATGCTTATCGACACCGACAACAAAATAGTCGGTATCCCCGTTTCCAGCGTCAACGAGTTCGGCGTGAAGAACCAGTACTTCGTGTTCGGATACGATGAGAACGGCTTCACTCAGAAGGGCGTTTTCGAGTACAACGACATTGATGACAGCTACACTTTTGAAAGAGCTGTTGTTACTGACGGAGTGCTTTATATCATCGGCAGCGGACGAATGGTTTCCGTTGATCTTGATGATATGACCGTTGCGGATACATTTGTATTCTGATAAAAAACAGCAAACGGACGGTGTAAAAGCCGTCCGTATTTTTTTGCCATTCAAAGGTTAAAATAAGGTTAGAAAAAGGGAAAAGTTATTGACATAAAAATCATAAAATGGTATAATTACCACATTCAGCACAGAAAATTACAGGGATCTTCATTTCGGAGGTTCCTGTTTACTTATATAATATAATAACATCTAAAACAAGGAGATATGTTATGAAATTCAACGGACTTACCGACAAGGAAGTCGAGGAATCCAGAAAGCTGAACGGCAGCAACCGCCTTTCGGAAGTGGAGACTGAGACCTTCTGGGACAAGCTCAAGGCAAATTTCGGCGACCCCATGATAAAAATTCTCTGTGTGGCACTTGGCATCAACGTCATTATTTTCATTCTCGGAAAAATGGGCGTGGTTGATGCTGAGGTGGAATGGTACGAGCCTATCGGCATTGCGACGGCGATAGTCATTGCAACGCTGGTATCCACATTCTCCGAGTACAGAAACGAGAACGCTTTCCAGAAGCTTCAGGAAGAGGCTTCAAAGATACTTTGCAAGGTTTACAGAAACGGCAGCGTGGAAGAGATACCCATTGACGATATCGTTGCGGGCGACCTTATCATGCTTCAGTCAGGCGACAAGATACCTGCTGACGGTATCCTTGCCGACGGCGATATCAAGGTAGATCAGTCCGTTATCAACGGCGAGGCTGCGGAAGCTAAGAAAATAACCCAGCCCGAGGATTACGCCGAGCCTGAGGGCGAGGCGCTGGACTTTCTCAACGAATACAAGGTGTTCAGGGGAACTGTTGTATGTTCGGGCAACGCCGTAATGAAAGCCACCACCGTCGGCGATAAGACCGTTTACGGCAAGATCGCAGGCGAGCTTCAGCAGGAGGACGACAGAGAGTCGCCCCTTAAAGTAAAGCTGGGCGACCTGGCAAACGGCATTTCCAAATTCGGATATATCGGCGGCATTGCCATTGCCGTTGCACTCCTTATCCACAGAATAGTCCTTGCAGGCAGCTTCGGTGCATATTTTGCAACAGGTGCCGCAAGCATTATAACCGACCTGCTGGACGCACTTATTCTTGCGGTAATAATCATCGTAATGGCAGTTCCCGAGGGTCTGCCCCTTATGATAGCCATTGTTTCCGCTCTTAACATGGGCAAGATGCTCAAAGATAACGTGCTTGTCCGCAAGATAGCGGGAATTGAAACAGCAGGAAGCCTTAACATTCTTTTCAGCGACAAGACCGGTACTATTACAAAAGGTCAGCTGGAAGCTGTTGTGTTCGTTGACGGCAAGGGCAGAAGATACAAGACCTGCGCTGAAGTCCCCGACAAGCTGGGTCAGATGCTTACAGCCTGCATTACCGAAAATACCACAGCCATGATAAACGGCACAGGCAGCGACGCAAGGGTCATCGGCGGAAACGCCACCGAAAGAGCTGTGCTGGCATTTGCTGCGGGAGCACCCTCCTGCGGAATGACAAAGTATGCTTCTATCCCCTTTAACAGCGACAATAAATACTCCGCCGCAACTGTTGAGAGCGACGATTTCAAGGGTACTCTTATAAAGGGCGCACCTGAAAAGCTCCTTGCAAAATGCACATACTACCTTGCTCCCGACGGAAGCAGGATAGAGCTTGCAGGCAGCACTGCCGTGGAGGAGGCTATAAACGAGCTGGCTTCCCGTGCTATACGTGTGCTGGCGCTGGCAATATCCGATGACAGCATCGAGCCTGACAGCGACAGGCTCCCTGAGGGCAGCTGGACTCTGGTGGGAATACTGGGCATAAGAGACGAGGTACGTCCCGAGTCCGTTACAGCTATCAAGGAAGTTCAGGGCGCAGGCGTTCAGGTTGTCATGATAACAGGCGACAGAAAGGATACTGCGGTGGCTATTGCCAAGGACGCAGGACTGCTTACCAATGAAAAGACAGACATTGTGCTTACCTCCGACGAACTGGCAAAGCTCACCGATGATGAGGTCAAGGACAAGCTGAAAAATATCCGTGTAATTGCAAGAGCACTGCCCTCCGATAAGTCAAGGCTTGTGCGCATAGCTCAGGAGCTTGACCTTGTTGCAGGTATGACAGGCGACGGCGTAAACGACTCCCCTGCACTTAAAAAGGCGGACGTTGGCTTTGCAATGGGCGGCGGCACCGAGGTCGCAAAGGAAGCCTCCGACATTGTTATCCTGGACGACAATTTCAACTCCATTGACAAGGCTATCCTTTACGGCAGAACTATCTTCAACTCAATAAGAAAGTTTATCATCTTCCAGCTGACCATCAACGTTGCAGCGGTGGTTATTTCCTTTATCTGTCCCCTGCTCGGCATGGAAAATCCCCTTTCGATCACTCAGATACTCTGGATAAACCTTGTAATGGATACATTGGCAGCTCTGGCATTCGGAGGCGAGCCTGCACTTCACCGTTATATGGCTGAAAAGCCCAAGTCCCGAAAGGAACCTATCGTAAACAAGTATATGTGGTCTGAGATAATCACAGGTGCGCTGTGGATATTCGTCCTGAGCCTTGTGATGCTCATAACCGGCATTGACCCCTCAAATGACACATTCAGAACAGACGGATTTATGGCAAACTTCTTCCGTGAATACACAGTGGGAAATGCTGAGGACAGCACAAATTATCTCCTCACAGGCTATTTCTGCTTCTTCATCTTTGCGGCGGTGTTCAACGCTTTCAACGCAAGAACGGAGAAAATGAACCTTATGGATAACATCGGCAGAAACAAGGGCTTCCTTAAAATTCTTGGCATCATCACCGTGGTGCAGGTGCTTATGACATACCTTGGCGGAGCGGTGCTGGATTGCTATGGGCTTAACCTTACCGAGTGGATAGTAGTGCTTGTGATGGCGGTTTCCATTATCCCCGTTGACCTTATCAGAAAGGCAATAGTCGGTGCGGTAAGAAAATAATTTGTTTGACAGTGCAGTGCGCAGAATGAATTATCCCTAAAATAAATACCCCCTGCTTCAAAAGAGAAACAGGGGGTATTCTTATGCCTTAACAACAGGTATCCATATTTCGCTGTAGGTCTTGGCAGGGTCTTCCGTGGGAGCGGTGTACATTTCAATGTCGTAATTGCCGCCCAGCCTGTACTCGGTGCAGTTGGGGAGCCATTCGTTCCATATCCTTGTGTTCACGTCCCGGAGTGCCTTGGGCATCGCACCGTGGCAGGGAAAACTGCCCATGTGCCTGCGGGTATCTGCTTTGTCTCGTATCCCTCGGGGACTTCCTGCCGGGGGTCACCGATGACAAAGCCGCTGTCCGACATATGCTCCTGCCAGAACTTCGGTATCTCACTGTAGGAGCCTTCCATACTGAGCCTGCGGCTGCGGATATACTCCCCCACCGTAAAGCCGCACAGCACGGAAAATATCCGCTGAAAGTGAAATGCAGATATGTGCGCCTTTGCTGCGATATCGGCAATGTCAAGCTCCTCGGTGAGGTTGTCCTCGATGTACCTTATGGCATTCTGTATCCCTTTCCATATGTTCATGATGTCTCCTCCTTACCCTCTGATGATATTATACATCATGAGGGATTGTTATGCCCGACTTTTTGTGCTTTTTGTGGCGGGGTATATGTAAATAATCTTATTCAAGCTCCCTCAGTGCCTTTATCCTGCGGAAAATCAGGCAAACAATAACACCCGATACAGCCATAAAGAAAAACAGCATTGCCGCACCCGAGCCCTTTCCACTGCCGAAAATGCCTTTGAGCAAGCCGCTTTGCGTATTTTCCATAAGCGGCTCAAAGACATTATCCACCAGAAAGCCGCCAAGGAAATAACCGACGGGAATGGTGAAAAACTGCAGAGTATTTCTGACAGAATAGACCCGCCCCTGCATTTGCTTAGGCACATTGCTTCTGAAAATAACGTCATAATTTGCGCTCATCAGCGGGATAATGCCCCAGCCGAGAAATGCACCGATACACCATATGACGGTGTTATCTCCGAAAGCAAGCAGGAAATTTTCCGTGCTCATGGAGATGAGCAGGCAGTTGCAGATAACATTGATCCTGCTCTTTGGCTTTGGAAATACGGTTGCCGCAACGCTTCCGAGAAGTGTTGCCACGCCGACACAGCTGTTTACGATACCGTATGCCGTCTCGCCTGCTTTTGAAATAATAAGCGCAGGAAGTGCCGCACTGTACATTGATGCTATCAGGTTAATCGCCGATAAAAACAGGATAAGCCAGAGGATACCCTGATTTCCTTTCAAATAGGAAAGTCCGCTTTTTGCCGACTGCAAAATCGTTTCCTTGCTGTCGGAGTCCCGGGCGACCTGCGGTATTCTGATAAAAAACATCAGGACAAGAAATGCTGCGGCAAAGGTGGTAAGGTCAAAGGCGATGACAGCTTCAATGCCTGCAAACGACATCACAGCAGCTGCCAGAACAGGCGTAAGAATGGACACAAGCGAGTTTGAAAATGAGCGCATACCGCTTGTTTTCTGATAATGCTTTTCGGGTGTGAGCAGCGTGACAGCCACGTCCGAAGCAGGTGATTGGATCGAATTCATCAAGCCGTTCAGGGCGTTGAGAATGTACAGGTGCCATACGGCAAGGCTGCCCGTTTTCAGCAGTATAAGAATTATGACAGTGCAGACCGCAGCAAAGCTGTCGCAGATAAGCATGATCGCTTTCTTGTTCCATTTGTCGCTTACCGCACCTGCAAAAATGCTCATCAAAACATACGGCGCATATGAGCATACCGTCAGCAGCGAGGTGGTCAGCGCCGAACCGCTGTCACTGTAAAGCCATATCACAAGCGCAAAGCTTGTCATAGAGCTTCCCAGCGCCGAAAACGACTGAGTGAGCCAGAGAATTATAAAATTTTTAAGTTCCTTTAAGGTTTTCATATTACCTTGCTCCTTTTTCTGATTTATTTCAGTCAGATGCAAGGCATGACGGCGGATCATTCCTCCATGCAATTCGTCATTCCTTGCATGGAGCTGTGTAAATACAAAGCATCATTGTTATCCCCCCTTTATATGGTTACATTTATTATACTATGCCTGTTCTGAGATTTCAATCAATAAGCTGCAAAAGACGATATTACAATTATCAGATACAGCATTGGGCAGGTATATTTCATATGATAAGCCCCGGATTCAGCGTCTTGACGTGTTAGGAGCGGTATTAGGATTGAAATAAAATAGCCGCCTGCAAATGCTCGCAAACGGCTATAATACGTGGTCTGCCCGACGGGAATTGAACCCACAGCCTTCAGAGTCGGAGTCTGACGCTCTATCCAGTTGAGCTACGGACAGGAAACCATATATTATTATACCCAATAATGGTTGTCCTGTCAAGGCGAAAAATGGGTCGGTGTGAATTTTTTACCGCAAAATGCGGGATCTGCCAACAAAACGTCACAGACAGCTCCTGAACTGAGTGGGAGTCTGACCGCAGCGCTCCTTGAACTGGCGCATAAAGCTGTATTCGCTGGAATATCCGCACCGCTCGGCTATTTCCTTTACGCTGAGGGTGGTGGATATGAGCAGGCGCTTTGCCAGCTCCAGCCTGCCGTTTATTATGTCCTGCTTTACGCCCACGCCGAATATCTTCTTGTAGGCGTGCTGGAAGCCCGAGCGGCTCATGTTCATCTCCGCAGCCATTTTATCCACGTCGTCGGCAATGTCGGGCATGGAGTAAAGGCGGCTTCTCAGGCGGATAAAGCTGCTGCTCTTGTCCGCATATATCTGTGAGTGGCGGTTGGAGGTGCTTATGAGCCTGCCAAGCTTCAGCAGGAATATTTCCGTAAATCTGCGTTCTATCTCCTCGTGATACGGCTCGTGGGAGTAATGCTCATATGCCATCAGCCGCACAAGCTGAGACAGCTCCTCAATATTTCCAAGGTAGAATATTTTGTCGGGGACAATGCCAAGCTCCGAAAAGCGCTCCTCGTCCCCCTCTTCAAAATCGAAATATATCCAGTCATCGGTGTAAACGCTGCCCTGACCGTAATATCTGCACGGCACGGCAGGGGAAAACATTACAAAGGAATTTTCCTTGACCTTGTGCTCGGTGCCGTCTATGATGAAAATGGACGGCTCCTTGATGAGCAGAAATAGCCGACAGCCGTTTCCGCCGGGGCGGTCCATGACAAAGTTATCGCTGTGGGAATAGTTATATCCTATGGAGCCTATTTTCATTCAAATGCCCCCTTGTCAAACCTTTATTGCAGGGCGGGAGGGCGCTCTTACTTCCATAGTGCCGTCCTCGGAGTAGAAAAAGACCGTCCGTCCGAAGTCAAGACCCGTCTGCTCTGCCACAATGGGTATCTTACTGCTTTGGAGCGCCTGCTTTACTGCCGCAACATTCCGTTCGCCGATGCTGAAAACATCTGAGTCGCCGCTGAACATCTGCGCCCCGCCTGCTATTTTTGCGGTGATGCGGCGCTTTTTTGCCCCGTAGCTGCACATTTTCCTGATAAGCTCCGCAACGCCCGTGTCGGCATATCGGCGCATATTGTCATTTTCCGTCTGAGACTCGGCGCTGCTGGGGAGCATTATGTGAGCCATTCCCGCAATTTTCGCCTTGTGGTCATAAAGGCAGATGCCAACGCAGGAGCCAAGGGCATAGGTAGCCAGCACATCGGGATATTTCACCACATTCAGATCTGCTATGCCAACGTTGACCATTACCTGCACCACCTTTTGTGTTATAAGTTTTGTTATTGCTCCAGATATTCCGCCATACTTTTTCTCAGCTTTTCAACAGCCTTTGAATGTATCTGACAGACTCTTGATTCCGATATTTTAAGCACGTCCGCTATTTCCGAGTACCTCAGTTTTTCGTAATAATAAAGTGTTATGACTGTCCGCTCCTTGTCGCTCAGCTGTTCTATTGCCTGAGCAAGGAGCTTTCTGCGCTCCTCCAGCATAAGTCGGCGTTCGGCCTCACTGAAACCGTCCTTTTGGTCATTCGGAGCTTCAAAGCCGCTGAACAGCAGCTCTTCAAAGGAAAGGGTATGGGAGGCGGCAGCCTTCAGCGCATAGCTGTCCAGCTTTTCCACTGTCATTCCCATATGATGCGCCAGTTCTTCCCTTGTAGGCTCACGGTCAAGCTGAGCGTAGAGCAGGGAAAAGGCATTGTCATATTCCTTTGCAAAGCGGCGCACCCCTCTGGGCACGCTGTCCATGCGGCGGATATAGTCTATTATAGCCCCCCTCACCTTGATGGAGGCATAAGTCTCAAACCGAACATTCTTTTCGGGCACAAATGACTCGGCGGCGGATATGAGCGCCAGCACCGCTTCATTTGATATATCATCCTCGTCCGTGAAGCGCAGGAACATATTTCTGGTGGAGATAACTGCATACCGCACAATGTGCATACTTTGCATAACAATTTCGTTGCGCACTGCCTTGTCACCTGTGCGGCGATAGGTGCAGAAAAGCTCCGACATATCGTCTGTACGCATATTATCCCTCCATTCCCGAAATACCTATATAAAACATTATAGCATAACTTTTAAAATATTTCTACAGGCTTTTGGGAAAAGGGCAGGCGTTGGATTTAGATATTTAAACGTTTAAATTGTTTGTTTTGCACAATACCATATATGCGGATAAAACTTAATATACAAATCGGATAAAATATGTAATATATAATTATTTGTATAATATACTATATGTATTGAGAGTTTTTAATTATACAAATTATAATTTAGTATAATATACTTACAATAATACTATAAGTATATTTATCTTCTATAAAAATACCGCAGACCTTGCGGAATGCGGTATGTATTTTTACTTGAGAACATAAATGGTAACGTTCTTTGCGCCCCACTGAATGCAGTCGTTGTACTCGTCCATGAATAGGTCAACGACTATGTGACCCTGTCTTACGGAATAGCCTGTGTCTGCTGCGATGGCGTAGCCGTAAACCTCGCCGTCGTCCGCAACTATGTAAAGCTCGGAGCCGTAGGGGATAATGTTGGGGTCAACTGCCACATAGCCCTGGAAAACTGCCTTGCCTGTGGACATAAGCGCTCCGGGGTCTGCGGTGTATGCGCAGGACTTTCCGCTGATAGTATCAACATATTCAGTGGGAACACCGTTTTCGTCCAGTGTGAGCCAGTCGGGAACTTCAAATCTGGAAACTGCATTTACTGCTGCGGGAGCATCTGCAAAGGCTTCCTCTGTAACTGCGATATCTTCGGAAACTGCGATATCTTCGGAAACTGTTGTAACAGCTTCGGTTTCGGGCTGGATAGGAGCTTCGGAGGACATTTCGGGAACTACTATCTTTACCTCTGCCTTGTCAGCCTTATGGGACTTGGGGCTTGACTTTGCGGAAACTGCCGGAACACTTGCCTTTGTGCCCTCTGTGGAAACAAAAGAGCCTGTGGGAGCTTCCGAGTCCTCATCATCAAATATCTCTTCATCAAGATCATCGGAATCTGTGTCAGCAGTTTCTTCGGAAGTGGTAACTGCCTCGGTCTCTGCTATGTCTGAATCAACTTCATCGGAAGCAATTTCAGTAGATTCATCTGCCGATGTGCTTACTGCATCTTCATCTGTGCTAATATTCTTTTCCGAGGGGAAAACCGCTACCTGAGCGGTAAGTGTCTCGGAAACCTCAATATCCTCAGCAGGCTCGTCAGCGATCTCAGTCTGAGCTGCAACTGTTTCTGTGGGGATAATATCTGTTTCAAAATCAACGGTCTCAGGCTCGCCTGCTCCTGCTGCGCCGATAACGGTGCAGAGTGCAAATACTGCTGCGGTCATGCCTGCTGCTATATATTTCTTTACGGAAGATCTTATTTTTGTCTGCCTTTCCGCTGTTATCTTAGAATTATCGTTCATAAAAAAAGCTCCTTAATACTGGCGCTTGCCGGGCGCCGAAGATTACCACCTTTGTGAGATTTCAAGTCGGACTTTACGGAAAGTTTAAAACTCTCTATCCGCTGGACTGACTGCACGGAATTTCCCGACTGATTAAACATATCATACTTTCAAAAAGTTTCAAAACGGTTACAAAACCGATTACACTTGTAATTATAGCGTAATTTCTTGAAAGTGTCAAAGTAAAATCAAAGCGCAGATTTGTGCAGTTTGCTTAATAATTGTAGAAAATATTCACACAAACCTCGATTTTTCAGGCTTCTTTTGTTGTAACATGAACATTTGACCCGATTTTTTGGGCATTTATCATAAATCAAAGAATTTGCATTTCAAAAAGGCTATAATACGCCAAGTATAAGGGTACTTTAGTGAACAATATCACATTTGTTAATCACTTTGTGTATGTTTATATACCGTATCTGCGACTGATATTCAACAAAACGCACAAATGCGCCAGATGATAAATAAGTTTTTGTGCAATGTGCTGATTTTGGCTCTATATGGCCCTGTAAGGGCTTTTGAGCAAAAAAATCAGCATATTTACTTGAAAAAAATTCCGCAACAGTATATAATAGTATCATGATGTATTGCTGCATTTTGCATACCCGCAGGTATGACACCCGCAGATATACTATTACAATATAAATATAAGGAGACTTCATTATGGATAAGAAAAAGGATCCCAGACTTGATAATGCCCGTATAATGATACGCACTGCCGCTCCTGTGGTGGCAGCTCTGTTCCTGTTCCTTGTTTCCGCAGGATATATTGCTTACAGAATGATAAGCAACAGGAATTACAACGAGCGCTGGAAGGATTATGACGAGTGCGGACTGAGCTGATGAGTATGTATATTTATAACGCCCGTATTCTCCCCATGGTCGGGGACGAGATCGGCTGCGGATATGTTCTTGTGGAAAACGGCAAGATCGCCGAAGTAGGCAAGGGTATGCCGCAGCACGTCAGAAAGTCCGATATCGACGCAGAGGGAAAGCTCCTTATGCCCGGTTTTATTGATATCCACACCCATATGGGCTTTATCGGCGACGGCGCAGGGGAAGAGGGCATTGACGTAAACGAGGGCAGCGACCCTGTTATGCCCCAGCTTAGAGCTGTTGACGGGCTTAATTTCATGGACGGTTATTTTGCCGATGCGGTCAGCGCAGGCGTTACAAGCGTTGTAACGGGCGTTGGCTCCCTTAATCCCATAGGCGGAGATATGGTTGCGCTCAAAACTGCCGCAAGGTGCCTTGATGAAGCGCTCATAGGCACAGTGGGCATAAAATTTGCTCTGGGTGAGAACCCCAAGTCCTATTACACCGAGCGTGACGACGCTCCCCAGACAAGAATGGCAACAGCCGCTCTTATCCGTGAGGCGCTGGAAAAGGCACGCAGATATATGGTGCTCACCGAGCGTGCAGAGGAGCCTGAGGATCTGCCCGATTATGATATCAAGTGCGAAGCTCTTATACCATTATTAAAGGGAGAAGTCAAGGCGCATATCCACTGCCACCGTGCAGACGATATCATGACCGCTCTCAGGATATGCAAGGAGTTCGGCTTGAAGCCGCTGCTCATTCACTGCACCGAGGGGCATCTTATAGCCGACCTGCTGGGCGAAGCTCATGCGGAGGCTGTGGTGGGGCCTATCATCTGCGACCGTGGAAAGCCCGAGCTTGCCCATGCAAGCCTTGAAAATGCAGGAAAATTGTGCGCTGCCGGGGTAAAGACCGCCATCTGCACCGATCACCCCGAAACGCCCATCAACTTCCTTACCGCAGGTGCGGCTTACTGCTGCAAGTACGGTATGCCTAAAAATGAGGCTCTCAAAGGGCTGACCATAACCGCTGCAGAGCTGGGCGGATTTGCTGACAGAACAGGCTCTGTTACCGTTGGCAAGGACGCTGACCTTATTCTGCTGGACGGCGACCCGTTTGAGATAATGACTAACGTTTGCATGACTATGATAAACGGAAAAATCGTTTTTGAAAGGAAATAAAATATGACCAAGCTTAAAAAGACTATTGCGCTCATATCCGCAGCGGCAATGTGCTGCTCTCTTGCAGCCTGCGGCGATGCGCAGAACGGTGAGGACAGCGAAAGTGCGGCTGAAACATCGGCAGTTTCCGTGTCCGATGCAGCCTCAAACGACGATGGCATAAAGGCTGTTTTCGGCGAGATAAGAACGGAATATAACACTGACCTTGACCTTTCCGACTATCCTCTTACCAAGTCGGACGTTCCTGCTGACTTCTCTCTGACCGTTGAGGCTGAGAGCGGAAAGCTGGAGGGAAATGCCAAGGCAAATGACTTTCCCGACGCATCTGGCGGCGCATACGTCAATGGCGTAAACGTTGAGGGCGATGCTCTCACCATGACTGCCGATATCGAGTACAGCGGATTTTATGATATGAACTTCCTTACCATGGGCAGCGAGGGCAGAGTAAACAACGTTCTCGTTGACGGCATGAAAGTGGGCGATATCACTACCAATTCCCCTGCTGAGTTCGGCGACACACTTCTGAGCTACATCTATCTTGACAAGGGTACTCATGAGATAACCATTACCCCCAGCTGGGGATATGTGGATATCGACTGCCTTATCCTTACCGCTGCGGCAACTCCCATTACCGAGGATACATACAAGGTTGAACCCACTCTTGTAAATCCCAATGCCGATGAAAACACAAAGAGACTTTACAAGTTCCTCTGCGATATCTACGGCAAATATTCCCTTGCGGGACAGTATGCCGATGAGGGCCGTGCTTCCTCCGAGTATGAAAAGATAACCGCAAAGACAGGCAAGACCTTTGCAGTTCTGGGACTTGATATGGGCAACTACAGTCTTGGCAGCAAGGCTCACGGCGCTGAGTCAAAGACTGTTGAATACGCATACGACTGGTACAAGAATGCAGGCGGAATAGTTCAGCTCTGCTGGCACTGGACCACTCCCGAGGACTATGCCGTAAATTCAGGCGATCAGCCCTGGTACAGCTCTTTCTACAAGGAAGGCTCCAAGCTTGACCTTGACAAGATAATGAACGGCGAGGACGACGCTGCATATCAGCTGCTTATGGACGATATCGACAACATGGCAAACGAGCTGGCACGTCTCCGTGACGCAGGCGTTCCCGTTCTCTGGAGACCTCTCCACGAGGCGGCAGGCGGCTGGTTCTGGTGGGGCAACTGCGAGCCTGAGAGCTACAAGAAGCTCTGGAACGTAATGTACGACAAGATGACCAACGAGCATAACCTTACAAACCTTATCTGGGTATGGAACGGTCAGGACCCTGCATGGTACCCCGGCGATGAGACTGTTGATATCAACGGCTGGGATATCTACGCAGGCAACCACGTTGACTCCTCCCAGAGCGGACGTTTTGACGATATGGCAACAAACTACGGAACCAAGACCAAGCTTATCGCCCTCACCGAAAACGGCTGCGTAATGGATCCCGACAAGGTGTTCAACGACAACGCAAGATGGCTTTTCTGGGGCACTTGGAGCGATCCTTTTACCATGAAGCTGGGCGTTGTTATCAACGATGAATACACCACAGTCGAGCTGCTCACAAAGGCATACAACCACGAAAGAGTTCTTACTCTTGATGAGCTGCCCGACCTTCAGAATTATCCTCTTGACTAAAATCAAACGGCATTATGCCGAATAGAAAGGAAATTTGTTTGACGAATATTACAATGGATATAGCAGCAGGCCGGGAGGCTTGACTGTAAATCTCAGAACTGTTACTTAACAGCATACGTCATACGCCTCCCAAAGGATAATCTTTTGGAGGAAATATGAAGCATAATTCTAAAAATCACAAGGACTACCGACACGAAGCCTGCAATGAGACCTTTACCTGCAAGGTATGCGGCTGGATATGCTCCCCTCAGGGAGCGGGAACCGACCACCGCAACCACTGCCCCAACTGCCTTTCCAGTCTGCACGTCGATGACGAGCCCGGAGACAGAGCCTCCGACTGCGGAGGTATAATGGACGCAGTGGGAGTGTGGGTGCGCAAAAACGGCGAGTGGGCGCTGATACATCGCTGCCGCCGCTGCGGAAAGCTCAGCTCCAACCGAATTGCCGCTGACGACAATCCCGTGAAGCTGATGTCAATAGCCATGCGCCCCATTGCAGAGCCGCCCTTTCCCATTGAGCATATAAAGGAGCTGCAAAAGGCAGTCTTTGATGATGAAAAATAAAATTGTAAAAATCTCAAAAAGCCCTTGCAATTTGGGAAAAATACGTGTATAATAAAGATGTATTTGAATAGCTGTACACAAAACACGCCGACCGGACACAGTAAGCGGCAGCTTGCAGAGCCTTTTACAAGGTCTGCATACGCATTTTCAGAGAATGGGAGCCTTGGGCTGAAAGCTTCCTTTGCGTTTGCTTCCGATGAATTTCATCCGTGAGTGGCTGCTCTGAAATCACAGTAGGAGCGGACGGAAAAGCCCCGTTACGGCGGAGAGGATGCTTGTCCTTATTATGTACGGGTGGTTTGGGATAATATATCCCGTCCTGTCATAAGCCTTTGCGGCAATGCAGGACGGGATTTTTTGTTGTTAAAGCAGCAAAAAAGTACAGCAAAACAATTAAAATCATATAAAAAGAAAGGATCGAACTGAATGAAACAGCAGTTAGAGCAGATTCTGGCATCAGCTCAGAAAGAGCTGTCCGAATGCGGCGACCTTAAGGTAATGGAAGAGCTGAGAGTTAAGTTTCTCGGCAAAAAGGGCGAGCTTACCGCCATACTCAAGCAGATGGGCGGACTTTCCGCAGAGGAAAGACCCGTTATCGGTCAGCTTGCAAACAAGGTAAGAAGCGAGATCGAGGCTAAGATCACAGAAAAGGCAGAGGCTCTCAGATCTGAGGCAGCTGCAAATAAAATGGCTGCGGAGACCATCGACGTTACTCTCCCCGGCAAGGCTCCCGAAATTGGCAGACTTCACCCCCTCACAGCAGTGCTTGAAGAAGTAAAGGAAATATTCCTTGGCATGGGCTTTGATATTGTTGACGGCCCCGAGGTCGAGACCGACCATTACTGCTTTGAGGCGCTCAATATGCCTAAGCATCACCCTGCAAGAGATACACAGGATACTTTCTACATCAACGACAATGTGGTTCTCAGAACTCAGACCTCCAGCGTACAGATACGTACCATGGAGCAGAGAAAGCCTCCTATCAGAATAATCTCTCCCGGCCGTGTTTACCGTTCCGACGCAGTTGACGCTACACATTCTCCTCTTTTCCACCAGATAGAGGGACTTGTTATCGACAAGGGCGTAACTCTCGGCGACCTGTACGGCACACTTGACCTGCTTATGAAGAAGCTTTACGGCAAGGACGCCAAGATACGTCTCCGTCCCCACCACTTCCCCTACACCGAACCCTCCGCAGAGGTTGACCTTGTTTGCTTCAACTGCGGCGGAAAGGGCTGCTCCATGTGCAAGGGCGAGGGATATGTTGAGCTTCTGGGCTCAGGCATGGTTCACCCCGAAGTCCTCAGAGGCTGCGGCATCGACCCCGAGGTTTACAGCGGCTTTGCTTTCGGTATCGGCCTTGAGCGTATTACCATGGGCAGATACAATATCAACGATATGAGAATGCTTTACGAGAATGATATGAGATTCTTGTCTCAGTTCTGATAAAATGGACAGTGCCGACAAAAACAGCCTGTTCGGGCAGTACAAAAAGCGCTTTAAATTTAAGCAGCGTTTGTGGAATATTCTGAGCATAGTCTATACGCTTATACTTATCCCGCTGCTCAGGTTCCTTGACGGCAGGGATTACAGCGTGGTCTGGCGGATAATTTCCGTTGTGACCACCGTGGCTCTTATCACGATGAATCTTATTCAGAGCAGGTCGATGAAAAGACAGCTTGAAGCGATATCGGAAGCATCTGCCGAAAAAATTGCAGCAGAGCTTGAACGTTGTGAGTGGTACAGAGTTTTCGCACTGACCTCAGAATATCTCTTCTCAAAGGAGGGGCTTATACTTCCCTACTACGAGATAATGGAGATCATCACAAACACATATGTCGGTTCACCCTCTGCCACAAATATGACTTTCAGAACAAGAAGCTTCGGCAGGATATATGTTCCCGTGGGACTGGGAAATATGGACGAAAGCTTTTATAAGCTGCTTTCAGAGAAATGCCCCAATGCGGAGCTTAAATTCCGTGTGAATTATCAGAAAGCGAATATGGAAGAGTATTATAATACTTTAAAGGCAGGAAGCATTATCGTTATCAGAAAAAAATGAGGAGGAAATATATAAATGGATCTTTCAATGAAATGGCTCTCCGATTATGTTGATATCGGAGACATGAGCATAAAGGATTTCTGCCAGGGCATCACAATGAGCGGCTCCAAGGTAGAAAGCTATGAAACTGAGGGCAGCGAGATATCCAAGGTCGTTGTGGGAAAGATACTGGACGTTAAGCCCCACGAAAATTCCGACCACCTTGTTGTATGCCAGGTAGATGTGGGCGAGGCTGAGCCTGTTCAGATCGTTACAGGCGCACCCAATATCAGAGAAAACAACGTTGGCGATTTCGTTCCCGCTGCGCTGGACGGCTCCACCCTTCCCGGCGGCGTTAAGATAAAGAAGGGCAAGCTGAGAGGCGTTGCTTCCAACGGTATGCTCTGCTCACTGGGCGAGCTGGGTCTTACTACCCACGACTTCCCCTATGCCATTGCTGACGGCATTTTCATCTTAAAGCAGGAGACCGAAAAGGCTCTTTATCCCGGTATGGATATCCACGAGGCTATCGACTTCGGCGATACCACAGTTGAGTTTGAGATAACCTCAAACCGCCCCGACTGTATGTCCGTTCTGGGCCTTGCAAGAGAGACTGCCGCTACCTTTGATCTTCCCCTTAACATCAAGGAGCCTGAGATAAAGGGCATCGGCGGAACTGCTGCCGATTATCTCAAAGTAAATATCGAGAACACCGAGCTTTGCTCACGCTATATCGCAGGCGTTGTAAAGAACGTAAAGATAGGCCCCTCTCCTCTGTGGATGAGAGAAAGACTTCGTGCCAGCGGCGTTCGCCCCATCAACAACTTTGTTGATATCACAAACTTTGTAATGCTGGAATACGGTCACCCCATGCACGCATTTGATATCCGCTACATCGAGGGCGGCTCCATCAACATCAGAAATGCCGCAGAGGGCGAGAAGATAACCACTCTTGACGGCGTTGAGAGAGAGCTTTCCCCCAAGATGCTGGTAATTGCCGACAGCAAGAAGCCCGTTGCCGTTGCAGGCGTTATGGGCGGCGAATACAGCGGTATCATGGACGACACAACTGACGTTGTATTCGAGGCTGCGTGCTTTGACGGCGCAAGCGTAAGAACCACTGCAAAGGCTCTGGGCATGAGAACAGACGCTTCCGCACGTTTTGAAAAGGGTCTTGACCCCAGAATGTGTATGCCTGCCATCAAGAGAGCGCTGGAGCTGGTTGAAGAGCTGGGCTGCGGCGAGGTCGTTACCGAGCTTATTGACTGCGATACCCACAAGGACACTCAGAAAAAGGCTCCCTTTGACGCAAAGTGGATAAACAACTTCCTTGGCACAGATATTTCCGAGGAGGATATGATAAAATACCTCAAGAAGCTTGAAATTGAAGTTAAGGACGGCTGGGCATATGCTCCCGCTTACAGAATAGATATCGAGTACAAGAACGACCTTGCAGAAGAGATAGCACGTCTTTACGGCTACAACAATATCCCTCAGACCATTATCAGAGGTATTGCCAGCGGTGAGCTGACCCCTGCACAGAAGTTCACCAGAAAGGCAATGAATACTGCCGTTGCTCTGGGCGCTTACGAGATAACCACATTCTCCTTTATCTCCCCCAAGTATTTCGACAAGATAAGACTTCCCAAGGACAGCAATCTTAGAAACACTGTTGTTATCACAAACCCTCTGGGCGAGGATACCTCTGTTATGAGAACATCTCTCCTGCCCTCCATGTGCGAGATAATGGCTTCCAACTACAATAACAGAAACGCAAGCGTTTGCCTCTTTGAAATGGGCAACGAATATCTCCCCAAGGGCGGCGAACTGCCTGAGGAGCCTGCAAGAATGTGCTTCGGTATGTACGGCGCACAGTACGATTTCTACAGCATGAAGGGCATTATCGAAAAGCTCCTTGACACACTGGGAATCGTAGGCGCTGAGTATGAGCCTTGCAAGGGAACCTCCGAGAACTTCGGCGAAGCTCCCGCATTCCACCCCGGCAGATGCGCAGAGGTATTCAAGGATGGCGTTGCCATCGGTATCTTCGGCGAGCTTCACCCCGAAACTCTCGAAAACTACGGCATCGGCGTAAAGGCATATGCCGCAAAGCTCAATCTCCCCGAGATGATGGCCGCTTCCATTCAGAAGGTATATAAGCCCCTGCCCAAGTACCCCGCTACCACCCGTGACCTTGCAGTTGTATGCGATGAGGATATCCCCGTTGCTCACCTTGAAAAGGCAATTTCCGAGGGCGTTGGCAAGATACTTGAAAGCGTAAAGCTCTTCGATATCTACAAGGGCAAGCAGATAGCCGACGGCAAGAAGTCCGCCGCATTCAGCATTGTAATGCGTTCTCACGACGGTACTCTTACCGACGAACAGGCTGACGCAGCTGTCAAGAAGGCGCTGAAGAAGCTCTCCGAGCTGGGCGCTGAGATAAGAAGCTGATAAATGATCACAGCATATCCGAAAGAGCTGTTGCACAAGATGCAGCAGCTCTTTTGTATTATTTTTTATACTAAGAACCAATTAAAAACTATACAAAAAATCGAGCATAATCTTGCGTATATGGATTATGCGATGATTTTTTGTCTATAGTTTTATTGGTGATTAGTATTATAGCATATGTTTATTTTTCACTTTCTATTGCAAAAAAGTCGGATTTGTACTATAATAAAAGGAGCAATGCGTAAATAAATACACGGAGGAATTTAATATGAACTGGACAGAAGTAAACGTTTATACCACCACCGAAGGTATCGAGCCTGTCTGCGGCAGACTGCTTGGCGTAGGCGTTACAGGCTTTGCTATAAAGGATGCTAAGGATTTTGAGGACTTCCTCAACGACAAAACAGGCAACTGGGATTATATCGACGATGACCTTATGAACCTGAAAAACTGCGAGACCTGCGTAACATTCTATCTTGCGGATAATTCTCAGGGGGCAGATATGCTGGCTATGGTAAGGAGCGAGATGGCTGAGCTTGCCGCTCTTGATACCGAAAAGAAGTTCGGCCGCCTTGTCTGTGAGCTTTCCAACGTCCGTGAAGAGGACTGGGCTAACAACTGGAAGCAGTATTTCAAGCCCCTTAAAGTGGGCGACAAGCTTGTTGTAAAGCCCTCCTGGGAGCCTCTGGAGGAGACCGACAGGACTGTTCTTGAAATAGATCCCGAGTCCTCCTTCGGAACAGGTCAGCACAACACAACACAGCTTTGCCTTGAACTGCTTGAAAAAACACTTCACGAGAATGACAAGGTGCTTGACCTTGGCTGCGGAAGCGGTATCCTTTCCATTGCAGCTCTTCTGCTTGGTGCGGACAATGCCTGCGCTGTTGATATTGACCTTAACAGCGTGAAGATCGCAAAGCAGAATGCGGAAAAGAACCACATCACTCCCGATAAGTACGTTACCTATGCGGGCAACATTATAGGCGATGAGGAGCTTCGCAAAAAGATAGGCGGCGGATATAACCTTATCACTGCAAATATCGTTGCGGACGTGCTTATTGCCATGGCTCCCCTGTTCGGCGACTTCCTGGTTCCCATGGGAACCGTGATCATTTCGGGAATCATCATCGAGCGCTGCGACGAGGTAATGGCTGCTATGGAAAAGGCAGGCTTCAAGCGCACAGAGCTTAGGGAATCGGGCGGCTGGGCTGCGGCTTCCTTTGTAAAATAATTGCTTATCAGACAGAATACTTTGCGGAAAGGCTGACCGATATGAATATCATCTACACCTCTGAAAACAAAATTTACAGCTTTGAAAACTCAAACAAGACCGAAATCCCCTGCGGACGTGTTATAAAATACAAGGAGACCCTTGACAGTATTCGCAGGAGAAGCGAGTGGAAGACCACAGGTTCGGGCGCAATGTTCACAGGCACTGCAATGAAAGCGGAGACTATCGAAATGCCTGCGAGAATAACGGGGCTTGCCTGCTGCGGCGACAAAGACGGAGGGCTTATCTACGGCATTCAGCTGGACGGCTCTTCTTCCCTTTACCGCCGCAGCACCGATCGCACGGATATGAACGAGGGGCTTATACTTTCGGGCAACGACATAAGCTTCGGCGCATTTGATTTCCTTGACGGCAAGCTGGCGGTGAGCATTGGCAGCTCAATGCACCTGCATATCGGCGTGATGGAGCCGCCTTCTTCCGCATATGAGGAGTTCACCGACGGCGACACCATTGAGGAAGACCCTTACTGGAGCCGCTTTAACAAGGGCAGGATATATTTTTCCACCGCAGGCTACGGCAGAGATGCAAACGGCGTTATCGGCGGCATTTCTCCCAGAAGCGGCGCATATCTTGACACTGTTACCCGTGAGATGGAGGAGTTTCTCACCGACCCAAAGTATGACTATTACAAGATAAAAGATGATAAATACGGCAATATCTACTACATACGCCAGCCCTACGGCGGCGAAAAGAGCAGGGACGGTATCAAGTTCACCGACGTGCTTTTCTTCCCTGTAAGGCTGCTGAAAGGGCTTTTCGGCTGGCTGAACTTTATGTGCACAATATGGGGCGGCGAACCACTCAAAAGCGGCGGCTCGGGTCTGCCGAACAATGAAAAGACAAAGGAACGCAGCGCCAAGGACATCATCATCGACGGAAATGTTATAAAAGCCAAGGAGATAGCCAAGGCTGAGGACGCAAAGGACGGCGAGCTTTCGGGCTTTATGCCCCTGAGCCGAGTGCTTGTGAAGCGTGAGGCTGACGGCACCGAGACCGTGCTGAAAAAGGGCGTGCTTGACTACTCCCTGTGCGATGAGGGTATCCTTATCTCCAACGGCAGGCAGATAACACTGTTTGCCGACGGTAACGAGACCCTTGTGACAAAGGCTTACCTTGCTCGCAATTTGCAGGCAGGAATGTCAGAAAATAAATGATTTTGTGTTGAAAGAGTTTTGTCATGGAAATAAAGACCATTAAAATAGGAGACGTGGAGATAAAGCAGACTGCCGCACTTGCGCCAATGGCATCGGTGGCGGACAGGGCTTATCGGCTGGTGTGTAAGGAGCACGGAGCGGCATACATGGTCTCCGAAATGATATCCGCCAAGGGGCTTTGCTACAGCGACCGCAAGACCGAAGAGCTTTGCACCGTTGACGACAGGGAACGCCCGTATGCCTTGCAGATATTCGGCGAGGAGCCTGATTTCTGCGCCAGAGCGGCGGCGATGCTTATGAAATACAAGCCCGATATCCTTGATATCAATATGGGCTGTCCTGTTCCCAAAATTGCAGGAAACGGCAGCGGAAGCGCCCTTATGAAGGATATTGACAGGGCATATGCCATTACAAAGGCAGTTGTTGCCGCAAGCAATGTGCCTGTTACGGTGAAGTTCCGCTCGGGTTGGGACGAAAATTCCATAAACGCTCCCGAGTTTGCAAAGGCTATGGAAGCGGCGGGGGCAATGGGGCTTACCGTTCACGGCAGGACAAAAACTCAGATGTACCACGGCAAAGCCGACCGTGATATTATAAGGCAGGTCAAGGCGGCTGTAAAAATTCCCGTTATCGGCAACGGCGATATCGACTGCGCCGAAAGTGCTGCCGATATGTACCGCCGGACAGGCTGCGACCTTGTAATGGTTGGCAGGGGAAGCTACGGCAATCCGTGGATATTTTCCCAGATAGAAAGCTATTTTGAAAATGGCATTATCCCCCCCGAGCCTACGTTGGAAGAACGTCTGGAAGCTATGTATCATCAGACGGAGCTTGCGGTGAGCTTCAAGGGTGAGCATACTGCCATGGCGGAAGCCCGACGGGAATGTGCCTTCTATCTCAAGGGCATAAAGGGAGCGGCTTCCTATCGCAGCCGATGCGGCAGTCTTGCTTCCCTTGCAGACTTAAAAGCACTTATTGAAGAAATTCGCAAAGCAGAAGGTATTTGCTGATATGTTCTTGCAGAACAATTTCTGCTTTTGAAAAATATCGGCACACGGCTCACATATCTTCATGCAGTAAAAAAGGAAATGGTAATATGAACATTATCAGAGCTGAAAAAAAGTATATCGGTCAGATGGCGGAAATCGAAAAGGAATGCTTCACTGACCCATGGTCGGAGGCGGCGTTTGAAAGCTCTGTCGGTTCACAGGCGGAGATTATCCTTGCCGCTGAGGAGAACGGAAAAATTGCGGGATATATCATCGGCAACTGCGACGGTCATCAGGGATATATCGAAAATTTTGCCGTAAGCCCCCAAATGCGCAGAAAGGGCATCGGAGACAGTCTGCTTGAAGCGTTCATATGCGCTTTGCCCGACACGGCGGAGGAGATAGCGCTGGAAGTGCGTGAGTCCAACGCCCACGCCATTGCAATATACGAGAAAAACGGCTTTGAAAGCGTTGGTATCAGGAAGAATTTCTACTCCGACCCCAAGGAGAACGGAATCGTTATGATACGCAGGATAGAGAGGGATCAGGATGAGTGTTAAGATCTTAGGAATAGAGTCCTCATGCGACGAAACAGCTGCTTCCGTTTCGCTGGACGGACGCACTATTCTTTCAAATATCGTGGCTTCACAGGTGGAGGAGCACAAAAAGTTCGGCGGAGTTGTGCCCGAGATAGCTTCAAGGCGGCACTGCGAAAATATCCTTGACACGGTGCGCATGGCGCTGGACGAGGCTCACTGCACCCTTGATGACCTTGACGGCATTGCGGTAACATATGCCCCGGGACTTATCGGAGCGCTGCTGGTGGGAACAAGCTTTGCAAAGGGACTGGCAATGGCGCTTGACAAGCCCCTTATCCCAGTTCATCATATTGCAGGGCATATTGCCACAAACTACATCGCCCACCCCGAGTTGGAGCCGCCATATCTGTGCCTTGTGGCAAGCGGCGGTCATTCCCATATAGTCGAGGTGCTGAGCTATACCAAGTTCAGGGTAATAGGCAGGACAAGAGACGATGCGGCAGGAGAGGCGTTTGATAAGTGCGCAAGAGTTCTGGGATATCCGTACCCCGGCGGAGTTCATGTTGATAAGGCAGCTCAGCTGGGCGACCCCAACAAATATCATCTGCCAATACCAAGGGTAACGGGCAGCGAGTTTGATTTTTCGTTCAGCGGACTTAAAACAGCTGTCATAAACCTTGCCCATAACGCCGAGCAAAAGGGCGAGGAGCTTGACAAGAACAGCCTTGCGGCATCATTCCAGAAAACGGCTTCCGAAATGCTTGTCAGCAGGACTATCGCAGCGGCAAAGGCGCTGGGCTATAAGACAGTTGCCCTTGCAGGCGGAGTTTCCGCAAACTCAGGCGTAAGAGGACTGCTGGAAAAGGAGTGCAAAAAGCGTGGCTTTTCCGTTTATATGCCTCCCCTTTACCTTTGCGGCGACAACGGCGCAATGATATCCTGTCAGGGCTATTATGATTATATGGCAGGCAAGCGTGGGGACGAGAGCCTTAATGCCATAGCAACGCTCAGTCTGGAAGATATATAAATAAAATGTTAAATTTGAAATAAATGTTGAAATCTGTAACAATATGTGATAAAATATTGTTATAAGATTATCAATCTTTTAAGAGAAAAATATGGGGGTAAATATGAAAAGATCATTTAAAAAAGCAGCGGCGGCAGTATGCTCCGCAGCAATGGCGCTGTTTATGACAGGCTGTATGCACATCGGCATCGACATTACGGTAAATCCCGACGGAACAGCAAATGCGGTGGGCAGATATGCCGTTCAGAAGGATTATTACAGCGATGAGATGTTTGAAGGTACCGAGCACGAGATACAGACCTTTACCATCGACGGCGACGAGTATCTGGGCTATGAATATACCAGCGATTATGCCACATACGGCGAGCTTGCCGAGGATATGACCAATCCCAGCGAGCAGGGCGACACCATTTTCAATGAGTTCTCCGTTGTAAAGAGCGGCAATCCCTTTGTGCGCACCTATACCTTTAACGGCGTGTTTGCAAACCTGCTTGGCGAGGAAATGGCAGAAGAGGGCGAGGACGCAGCTCAGTATGAGGAAATGGCAAACTCAATGTTCAAAATCGGCTTCACAATGAAGCTCCCCGGCAAGGTTAAGTCCTGCACAGGCGGAACTGTGGGCGATGACGGCGTGATAACCTTTGAAATAAGCCCCTGTGCCGAGACAGTTTGCTCTGCGGTATCGCAGGAGGTAAATATTCCTCTCATTGCGGGAACTGCGGCGGCAGTTGTCGTTATAATCGCAGTTATTGCAGTCGTGGCTGTAAAGTCAAAGAAAAAGCCCGAGGAAAAAAGCCCCGAGCCTATCACCGATCCAGATGATGAGATAATTGAATAAGCAAAATGAGCTGTTGCACAAAGATGCAGCAGCTCATTTTTTATATAGTGAAGTATAATGGCAAATCCGCACAAATAAGCACAAAGGTAAAGGGTTTGGGTCAAGCCTTTTTCCCGAAAGGCTTGCGGGTGTCCAGAGGGCAGAGCCATCTGGTCGTCCTCCGCAGAGGACGAAATCCGTTCGTTAACGGTAAAAGCAATTAAGCTATAGCGTGCAAATTATAAATTCTAATAAGCCGCCTGCGCATTGAGTTCAAAGCCCTGCAAATAAATATTTTCTATCAATATAAGCAAAAAACTATTAAAGTGCAGGCGGCTTGAAACCAAGAGACGTTCCGTCAGGAACGGCGATTTTGGTTTCCGCCGTAAGGCGCAGGTACGGACAAATCAACATAAGTCACAAGCACAAGAAAGAATTTTATGTATTCACGCTTGTTTCAGCCGATGTGGGAACAGTAGTCTCAGCAGGTTCATGTGCTTCGGTATGAGTTGTATGCGCAGTTGAAACGGTGGCTTCCGTGACACTTTCAACAGCAGTTGTTGAAAGTTCTGTTGATACGGACGTTGTGATAGCAGTTGTAACAGCAGTTGTCTCGGCTGTAGTCTCAGCAGATGTCTGAATTTCCGTTTCACCGATTGTTGCTGGAGTTGTTTCTGATGTGATCTCAGACGAAGGAGTCTCGGATATCTCCCCTGCTGTGAAATTTGAGAAGCTTACGGTCATTTTGGGCTGACCTGTTGCCAGCGATACTGGAACTCCGCAGCTGTCAAAAATGATAGTGCAGCCGTCACCAGAATATACCCAGCCGCCGTCTTCCCCTGCTGAAAGAGAAGTGCTTTCAAGCTGAGCCGCCGCATTGTCCATGGCGGAGAAAAAAGCCGTCAGGGGAGATGAATCGGGCAGAGATGAGGTCTGAACATCAAAGGTAAGATCGCCCAGATGCGAGGTGAGAACATCGTCCGCCGAAGATACGGTAAGCCCCGCTATGGTCTCGGGAGAGGTTATCTCCATGCTCCAGAAGCCGCTTCCCAGCCGCTTTGTCTGCCCCGAAAAGGTAAATTCCGTTTCGCTTTCCGCATTCTCCCCCGGGGGGATTATGTAGGCAGTCACAGAGCAGTCGGCGGTGAAGCCGCCTGTTATCTGCGGCTGCGGTGGCGAGGAAAGCACCTCCGCTGCCGAACAGCCTGTGGCTGTAACGCACATCATAACAGTTATCATACCCATGAGCTTTTTCATATACCCATTCCTTTCACGGTTGGATTTCGTCCCCTTCCGAGCCGTGATACGTATCGCTGCTCGCTACCTGCGGTATTCGGCACTGAATCGGCACATTTTTTCGGGACGTATTTGCTTGAACGCAAAAGGAAGCTGTGCGATAACGTCCGTGGGCAGCATTCCGCTCATGGAAAGCTTTTCGGCAGCCATATCGGCGGCAATGCCGAAAATATGCACTGCGGCGCACACGCACTCATACAGCCTTTCCCCACGGTTCATGGAGCATATGCCTGAGATGATGCCCGTGAGCACATCTCCGCTGCCTCCTCTGGAAAGTCCGCCGTTGCCGCTGTAGGAAGCGCAGCGCTTTTGGGGGGAGACGATATATGTGGGAATGCCCTTGGCAACTACCACAGCGCCTGTTTTCTCACTGAGAGCCGCAGCGGCGGAAAGCCTGTCTGCCATTACCTCGGCAGCAGTTATACCCAGCAGGCGGGCAAGCTCGCCGACGTGCGGAGTAAGCACAGCTTTGCAGTTTGCATTTCTGATAATATCTATGCTGTCGGCGATGCAGTTTAGACCATCGGCATCAAGAATGAGGGGAATATTTTTTTCGCCGCAGAAGCTTATCATTCCACGTACCAGCTCTTTGGTGTCATCGCAGCAGGAAAGACCGCTGCCCATGGCAATGACGGTCATATTTTCGGCAGCTGAGCATAATTTTGTCAGCCCGTCCGAGGATATGGCTCCGCTTTCGTTTGCCGAAAGAGTGCAGAAAGTGGCTTCGTATATTCCTGCCGCCGCACGGTCGATAACAGCGGGGACGGAAGCCAGCTTTACCAGTCCCGCACCGCTCCTGAGGGCAGCTTTCAGGTTCATGGCAGCCGCACCGCTCATATTTTCCGAGCCTGCGATTATAAGCAGCCTGCCGAAAGTTCCCTTGTGGCAGCTTTGTCCCCTTGCGGGAACGCATTTCTCCGCCATAGCATCGGTCATCATAATGGGAGCGCCCGTATTTTCAAAGCAGCTTTCGGTAATGCCTATCTCACGGACAATTATTTTACTGCAGTTTATTTGTGCGGGCAAAAGGGTCATGCCTATCTTTGGAGCGCCGAATGTGATGGTAAGACCGCACATAAGCGTTCCTGCCGATATTTTTCCCGTTACGCTGTCAGCCCCCGAGGGGATATCTGCCGCAAGGATAAAGCTGTCCTTTGATATTCTTGAAAACAGGCTGATAATATCGGCGGATAGCTCTCCGTGGAAGCCTGTGCCGAAAACTGCGTCAACAACAGCGTCATATCTGTCGGATATCCGTTCATCGTCCGTGTCGAGGAATGTTATTTTGCTGTGGGCTATCTTTGCGTATTCCTCCAGCGCAATGCCGCTTTTGGGAGCGCCGCAGGGCAGGGTAACAAAAACCCGGGCGCCCATATCTGCAATGAGACGTGCCATAACAAAGCCGTCACCGCCGTTGTTGCCTCTGCCGCATATTATGAGCACACGGCTGTCAGCATTTATATCAACACACCTGCAAAGCTCTTGGACAGCGGCGGCACCTGCATTTTCCATCAGCCCGATGTAGGTCTCGCCTGCGGCAACGGCATTTGCCTCGGCGGCTTTCATTTGTGAGGGGGTGGCGAGGTACATATCATCACTCCTTATCCTTTATATTATTCTCGTAATTTTCAAAGCTTTTTCCTGCCCAGCCGTCTATCTTTCCACGGCGCATGGCACCGAAAATGCGCTCGGTAACGCCCTTGTTGGTCTTTTCAAGCTCTGCCAGAAGCTCCTTTGTTCTCTGGCGGGAGGTGTGACCGTCAGCGGGACATTTTGATTTTACCACATTAAGGTCAAGTCGCCTTGCTGCACGTATTATCTCCTTTTCGGGAGCCATGACCATAGGGCGTATCTGCACCAGTCCGCAGCGGGCAAGGTGAGTAACGGGAGAAAAGCAGCCTATACGGCCCTCGTTCAGCAGGTTCATCATAAAGGTCTCCACCGCATCGTCAAAGTGATGACCCAGCGCTATCTTGTTGCAGCCTGCGTCCTTAGCGGCGTTATGGAGAGCGCCCCGGCGGAGCTTTGCGCACAGGCTGCAGGGGTTCAGCTCTTTGCGGATATCAAAAACTATCTGCCCGATGTCCGTGGGGATAAGGTGGTATTCAACTCCCGCCTCGCTGCACATCTGAGCCACGCTGCTGTAGTCCCCCTCCACGCCGCCGAAGCGTGGGTCAAGGGTAATGGCGACCACATCGTAATCGATGCCGATGAACCGCCTCAGCTCGATAAGCCCTTTAAGCAGCACAAGGCTGTCCTTGCCGCCCGAAACGCCCACGGCGATCCTGTCGCCGTCCTGTATCATGTCAAACTCCTGAATAGTCTTTCTCATATATCCAAGCATTTTCTGCATTATCCGCACCTCTTTCTATGTGATATTATAGCATAACAGACGGAGCAAATCAAGAAAAACAGAGCCTTATACTAATCTTCAATCGTTCTATGGGCTTATTTCAGCCGAGGATTTGTCTGTAGGTTGATTGAAGATTAGTATTATGTGCTTGTAAAATCCATTGGCATATGTTATAATAGTCCTAACAATAAGAAAAGGGGCTGTAATATGTCAGGGGCATTCAAGCATACCGTGAGAGCCGTTCCCGGGGAGAGCATTTCGCTGACGGTCACATACTCGGGACATCAGAAATGCGAGCCTTCTCAGCGTTGGGGCAAGGGCGTAAGAGAGCAGTTCATACTTCATTTTATCGTTTCGGGAAAGGGTACTTACATCACTCCCGAGGGCAGCTTTTCCCTTTCCGCAGGCGATGTTTTCCTTATCCGTCCCCTTACCGAGATAGAATATTTTGCGGACAATGACGACCCGTGGGAATATTACTGGGTGAATTTCGGAGGTTCCGATGCTGATGCTATCCTTGGCAAAACGGACTTTTCCGCTTCGTCTCCCGTTATGCACGGCTGCGGTGCGGACGTGGCTGCGGCTATGGAGAATATCCTGTCCTGCCCGGCAAAGGAGCTTTTTGAGAACGTGGAGCTTACGGGCAGGCTTTATATTCTCTTATCGCTGCTCATAAAGAAATCCACCTCGGCGCAGCTGCGTGAGAACAGGAATCTGCGCAGGCTGGAGGCGGCAAAGGCGTTTATCGAGACAAATTATCCTCTGCCCATTTCTGCGGACGATATCGCCGATGCGGCGGATATCACCCGAATAACCCTTTTCAGGCTCTTTAAGTCGGAGCTGGGCATAACTCCTGCGGAGTACCTTATCCGCTGCCGCATGAGCAGAGCAAAAAATCTGCTTGCTTCCACAGACCTTTCCATAGGTGCAGTGGCACGCTCCGCAGGATATGAGGACGGAATGTATTTTTCCAGAGCATTCCGAAAAGCCGTGGGCATATCTCCCTCGGAATACAGGCAGTCTAAAAAATGATACTATAATCCATATAAATGATATTATTTTTTATTGCAATCGGCGGCTTATGATGATATAATGAGGTTACAAGATAACAAAAGCGAAAACCACCAATACAGAAAGGAAGTTTTATTATGGCAATTCTGGTAACAGGCGGCGCAGGATATATCGGCTCACACACCTGTGTGGAGCTTCTCAATGCAGGCGAGGAGATAGTTGTCCTCGATAACTTCTGCAACTCAAAACCCAGGGCTCTTGAGATCGTAAAGGAGCTTACAGGCAAGGATTTCAAGTCATACAATGCAGACCTTCTTGACCGAGCTGCTGTTGAAAAGGTGTTTGAGGAAAACAAGATAGATTCCGTTATCCATTTTGCAGGCCTCAAGGCAGTAGGCGAGTCCGTAAGAAAGCCTATCGAATATTATCACAACAACATTACAGGCACACTTATCCTCTGCGATGTTATGAGGAACCACGGCTGCAAGAGAATAGTTTTCAGCTCCTCCGCAACTGTTTACGGCTCCCCCAAGAGCGTGCCTATCAGAGAGGACTTCCCTCTTTCCACCACTAACCCCTACGGCTCCACAAAGCTTATGATAGAGGGCATTTTAAAGGATATCTACACCTCCGACAACGAGTGGAGCATAGCTCTCCTCAGATACTTTAACCCCATCGGCGCCCACAAGAGCGGCAAGCTTGGCGAGAACCCCAACGGTATCCCCAACAACCTTATGCCCTATATCCAGCAGGTGGCAGTGGGCAAGCTTCCTGAGCTTGGCGTATTCGGCAACGATTATCCCACCCACGACGGCACAGGCGTAAGAGACTATATCCATGTTGTTGACCTGGCGCTTGGTCATGTAAAGGCTATACAGAAGGTTCGTTCCATGACAGGTGTCGGAATCTGGAACCTTGGCACAGGCAAGGGATATTCCGTTCTTGATGTTGTCAATGCGTTCATCAAGGCAAGCGGCGTAAACATTCCCTATGTTATCAAGCCCAGACGTGCAGGCGATATCGCCGAGTGCTATGCAGACCCCGAAAAGGCTGCAAAAGAGCTTGGCTGGAGAGCTGAAAGAGGCATTGAGGAAATGTGCGAGGACAGCTGGAGATTTATCAAGAACAATCCCGAGGGACTTTGATATATTATACTAATCTTCAATCAACCTACAGACAAATCCTCGGCTGAAATAAGCCCATTCTTCGTCAAGCTCCCTTGCCGGGCGGCAAGCCCGCCTGCGGTCACTTTCCTAGATTGGTCTTATTTCATCTGTCGGCTTTGCCTATAGAACGATTGAAGATTAGTATTACTGTTTACAAAATCACCCTTGACACATCTCTTGCAAAGGCTTATAATAGAATAAAAGAACATAAGGGGACAGTGTGTTTGCTGTCCCCTTTTTTATAAAATTTATAAAGTCTTTTATAAAATTTACAGGGTGATAAGATGGATAACGAAAAAAAAGAAAATGAGCTGAACGGCGCAGAATCCGAAAACAAAGAAGCAAGCGGCAAAAAGCAGAAGCCCAAGTCCTTTATGCAGACTGTCCGTGAGATAGACGCAGAGGAAAGACGCAAAGAGCTTGAAGAGGAAGCACGTCAGAATGAGGAACGTGCAAAGCGTGAGGAGCAGCGCCGCAAGGCATATGAGGAAAAGCTCCGAAAGGAAAGGTTGGAGCTTATAAAGCTGAAACAGGGCATTATCTCCGAGGAGGATATCCCCGAGGAAAAAGTTCCCGAGAAGAAATACTCCGCATGGGAAAAGTTCACGAACTTTATCTATCACAACAAGGCATATCTTATTGTGGGAGCGCTTTTCATCGGCCTGGCGGCGTTCCTTATACAGGACCTTGTTACCCGTGAGCGCCCCGATATTTCCGCCATGTACATCGCTTCCGATTATGATATGAGCTATTATTCGGGTCAGCTCACTCCCCTGTGGAGCCAGTACGGCGAAGATGTTAACGGCAACGGCGAAAAGCTTGTCCGCCTGTACTATATCCCCGCAGGCTATGAGGATAATGACAGGGCATCGGCTTATCTTGCCCAGAGCGACCGCACAAAGCTTATCGGCGAGTTCCAGTCGGGAAATATGGTCATGGTCATAGGCGACAAGGAGTCATATCAGGAGCTTGACATACTGGACGGCGTTTTTGCGGACTGCCGTGAGCTGTTCCCCGATGACCCTTATGCCGAGGAGATAGGATACCGCCTTGCAGGCACCGATTTTATGGAGCTGCTGGGCTGCGATACTGTTGACGACACCGACCTGTATGTTTCTTTCAGAAAGCCTGTAAAGACCATGGGCATGAGCGAAGAGAAGATGCAGACTAATTTTGACTATGCCGTTGATTTCTGGCGCAATTTCCTTTCCGAGCACCGTGCAGATGGTCTGGAGCTTGAAGCTGTTCCCGACCCCGAGCCTCTGCCCGATGAATATGCCGAGTATGAAGAGGATACCGACATCTCCGACACAGCCGCAAACGTAACGGAATAACTTACAAAGCCGGGCAGGATATCGCTTCTGTTCGGCTTTTTTCGGCCATATGCTGTAAGATTAAACGTTTAATCAAGTTATCGTTGCGGCGGTAGAAAATATTTGTATATAATACCTATTGAAAAAAGTTCATCTGTATTTTATAATTTAGATAGGCATATTTTGCTTATTTTTCCTTGCGTGGATACGCATACGGGCTGCGCAGGCATCTGTGGGTATTCTTTCTGTGCAGCATTGTTTCTGAGCAGTTATGGCGGCCGGTGTATATCACCTGATATACATTCATTCAAGGCTGCTGAAAATTATTCAAAAGAAGGGGAAAAAATCATGACGCCAATAATCAATAAGGAAGATTTTGAGGAGAGACTCCGTCAGGAGCTTCAGAACGAAGCAAATGTCACTCCTATCGACGCTTCCGATAATCAGATCTACAAGGCACTTTCAGCAGTCGTTGTAGGACTGCTGAAAGAAAAGAGAAGAAAGTTCAGCAATCAGGTACATTCTGCAGGAAAGAAGGAAATATACTACCTTTCCATGGAGTTCCTTATGGGACGTTCTCTCAAGACAAGCCTTTATAACCTTGAAATAAACGATATGGTAACGGATATCCTCAAGAAGTGGGACGTTAACATTGACCGTATCTACGATTACGAGCCTGATGCAGGTCTCGGAAACGGCGGCCTGGGCAGACTTGCTGCCTGCTACCTTGACGGTCTTGCTACCGACGGCTATCCTGCAATGGGCTACTCCATCTGCTACGAGTACGGTATCTTCAAGCAGAAGATAGAGGACGGCTGGCAGACAGAGCTTCCCGATAACTGGCTTCCCGGCGGCGAGAGCTGGCTTGTTCCCAAGACCGATAAGTCCATCGAAGTTCATTTCGACGGCGAGCTTCAGGAATACTGGGATCAGCAGTACCACCACGTTTCCTACAAGAACTACAGCACCGTTGTTGCTGTTCCTTACGATATGTATGTTCCCGGCTACGACAGCGATGGCGTTTCCGTTCTGAGACTGTGGAAGGCAAAGGCTCCTTCCTTTGATATGGCTATGTTCAATCAGGGCGACTACGCTAAGGCTCTCAGCCAGAACACTGTTGCACAGGCTATCTCCAAGGTACTTTACCCCAACGATAACCACCTTGAGGGCAAGAGCCTCAGATACCGTCAGCAGTACTTTATGTGCGCAGCTTCCATCGGCGATATCGTAAACCGCCATATGAGCGTTTACGGCACCCTCGATAACCTCCACGAGAAGGTAGCTATCCACATCAACGATACTCACCCCACTCTTGCTATCCCCGAGCTTATGCGTGTTCTCCTCGATGACTGCGGCTACAGCTGGGACAAGAGCTGGTACATCGTTACCAACACCTTTGCTTACACCAACCACACCGTTATGGCTGAAGCTCTGGAGAAGTGGGACGTTAACCTTGTCCGCCAGATCACTCCCCGTATCTTCGACATTATCTGCGAGATCAACCGCCGTTACTGCGAAGAGCTTATGGAGCGTCTTGGCGACGGAAACAAGGTTTCCAGAATGTCCATTATCCAGAACAACCAGATCCACATGGCACTCCTGTGCGTATGCGCTTCTCACTGCGTAAACGGCGTTTCCAAGCTTCACTCCGAGATCATCAAGGAAGATGTATTCAAGAACGAGTACAGCTACACTCCTCATAAGTTCCAGAACGTTACCAACGGTATCGCATACAGAAGATGGCTTCTCCAGTCCAACCCCGGACTTACCCAGCTCCTTACCGATACCATCGGCCCCGGCTTCAAGAAGAACGCAGCGGAGCTTTCCAAGTTTGCTAAGTACGACAGCGACAAGCAGGTACTTGAGCAGCTGGCTAAGATCAAGCTGGAAAACAAGAAGAGATTTGCAAAGTTCGTTAAGCAGAACTACGGTACTGTTCTTAACACCGATGCAATCTTTGACGTTCAGGTAAAGCGTCTCCACGAATATAAGAGACAGAACCTCAACGCTCTCAATATCATTGCAGAGTACAACGCTCTCCTGGAGGACCCCAACATGGAGTTCCAGCCCAAGACCTACGTATTTGCAGCTAAGGCAGCTCCCGGCTACTATCTTGCAAAGCAGATCATCAAGATGATCTGGGCACTGGGCGAGGAGATCAAGAAGAACCCTGTTATCAGCAAGAAGCTTCAGGTATTCTTCCTTGAAGATTACCGTGTAACACTTTCCGAGCTGCTCATGCCCGCAGCAGAGGTTTCCGAGCAGATCTCTCTGGCAGGTACAGAGGCATCGGGAACAGGTAACATGAAGCTCATGCTCAACGGTGCTCTTACCCTTGGTACACTTGACGGCGCAAACGTTGAGATCAAGGAGCAGGTAGGCAAGAACAACATCTTCATCTTCGGTATGACCACAGAAGAAGTCCTTGCAAAGAAGGCACAGGGCTACCGTCCCGAAGAGTACGTAAACAACAACGAGGTTATCCGCAAGGCACTCAACAAGATGTACAGGGGCATCAACGGCTGCACATTTGAGGAAGTTGCAAACACCCTCAAGTACAAGGATCCCTACATGGTTCTGGCTGACTTTGACGCATATCAGTCCGCACAGCAGTATGTTTCCGAGTGCTACAAGGATCCTGCAAAGTGGAACAATATGTCCCTTTACAACATTGCAGGTGCAGGTGTGTTCTCTGCTGACCGTGCTGTTGACGAGTACGCAAAGAACATCTGGAAGCTTACCAAGTAAGAATAAGCTTTATATAAGAAAAGGCTGGTGCAAACGCATCAGCCTTTTTTTCGTCCCAAAGGGCGTGAAGCAAATGAAAAAGTCAGCACAAATAAGCACAAGGCAAAGGGTTTGCTTGCCGCATCGCCCACAAAAATACCCTGCACAGTCAGTGCAGGGTGCTTTTGTTTGTATTTATGCCGATATAACTTCAAGGAACTTATCTTCATTTACAGGCTTCGAGAAATAATATCCCTGCAAATAATCAACTCCCCTTTCGGTGAGATAATCGGTCATTTCCTTGGTTTCAACGCCCTCGGCTACTATCTTTACATTTATGGCTTTCAGCAGTCGAATAACCGAAGCAAGCAGACGCTCGGACGTTTCATTACCCTTGCCGAATGCGTCCCAGATTATGCTCTTATCCATTTTTACCAGGTCATAGCGCATCTGGTTCATCTGTGAAAGATTGGAGTAGCCTGTGCCGAAATCGTCCATTGAAAAGCTGAATCCGCTTTCCCTGAGGGCGGACACGTTTGTATCGAATGCCTCGCCCGAATCAAGTGCGGCGGTCTCGGTTATCTCCAGATTGATGAATGCGGGCGGGATATCATATTCAGCCAGTATCTTTGTGAGCCTGCCCTCCAGCTCGGGGGCGCACGCCTGTATTCCCGAAAGGTTCACCTCGATATATTCCAGCTTGTCGGTAAGTGTGCGGCGCTTGGCAAAGTCCGCCACAAGGCGCAGGGTAATGTCGCCTATATCCATTATAAGCCCCTTTTCCTCGGCAATGGGAATAAACTCCTCGGGCGAGATAAAGCCCAGGTCGCCTGTGTTTTTCATTCGCACAAGCGCTTCCGCAGACCTGAACCTGCCCTGTTCGGTGCTGTAGATGGGCTGATATACCATCTCAAATCCGTCGTTCTGCACGGCTTCGGTAAGGAGCTTATCTATCTTGTCACGGCGGAACTTCTTTTCGATAATGCTGTCGTCCAGCCTGCATATTACCTCGTCGGAGCTTTTGCCGTATTCTTTCATAAAGCGCATAAGCTCATATGCCTCGTCGGTGCCGTTGGAATATTTCCGCAGGTCGATAACGCTTATCCTGAATTCCAGCTGAGCGTCGGGGAAGCAGTGGGAGCAGAGTGCGTGGCGCAGCGATTCCAGCTTGCGGCAATCTATCTCGCAGTCGCTGTAGAAAACGGTGAACGTGTTGCTGCGGGAGTGGAAAACGCTTCCGCCCAGAACTCCGTCTATCATTTCCTTGGCGCACAGCATGGCTTTTCTGCCGTACTCATGGCCGTACATTGTGTTGATGCGCTCGTAATTTTCCAGCGTAACGTTCACTATGCTCAGGGGCTTGCGGTTGGCGTAATATTCAGCCATCTGGCGGTGAAATGCGTTTCGGTTGAAGCACATGGTCTCAGCGTCGTAATTCTCCCTCTGGTTCTCAAAGGAGAAATATACGCACAGCACCATCAGCACGCAGCCCAGTCCCGAAAGCAGTGCCGTAGGGAATATTCTCTGCACTACCAGGCTGCCCAGCCATATGAACATACCTACCTGAACGGATATTTTCTGATATGATGACAATGTGCATTTTTTGCTGTAGATTATACCGAAGGTCATCACAAGGTAGATAAGACCGCAGACATAGACCATATCCGCCATGGGACCATAGGAATATGCGCCCTTGTCGGAGGCGAAAAATTCGAGCTTGCCTGCGATGATCACTGCGGCAGATATTGCCAGCGGAGCTATCACAGCCCCGAAAGTGCGCTTTGTAAGCCTTTCCTGATTTCTGTTCAGGATAAGCACATACAGGAAGTTGAAGAACAGCACCATTATAACGCTGGCGATGAACAGCTGGTGCAGAAACCTGTTGAGCTGCGGGGGGACTGTATCAAGATGCGTCACTGTATAAACTGTCGAAATATCAAGCATAAGGTTGCAGACAGTGCATATAAGCATTGCACGGAATGCGCTTGTTGACATCAGCTTCAGGTGCGGGTTGCGCAGGTAATCGAAAATGATTA
Organism: Huintestinicola butyrica; assembly: GCF_025567215.1. Lineage (NCBI taxonomy): Bacteria > Bacillati > Bacillota > Clostridia > Eubacteriales > Oscillospiraceae > Huintestinicola > Huintestinicola butyrica. Next base: position 130,228 of record NZ_JAOQKB010000003.1, on the reverse strand, counting down.
TTATAAGCACTGCGGCAGCTGCTATCTGGAAGCGGATATTGTTGAAAAAAAGCAAAATATCACCCCATATATATCTTATGCTTGTATTATATCATATTGTGAATAAATCTTCAATCTCTTTAATTTAATTATAATCATCTTATAACCAATAAAAAAATCCCGATATTCCGCTATGTTTCGGAATATCGGGATTTTGATGTGTTATATTATGGTATTTATACTGCGGTATCTGCGGATATCTTCTGACCGAAGATGTGTTCGAGGACTGCCGAAAGGCTGCCCTCCATGTCGCCGATATCCACGAAGCATACTCTTCCAAGGATACCGTCCTCGTTTTTGAAGCATATCTCACGCCTGTCCTCACGCATTTCTCTTGTGAGGGGGTATATGTAGCAGACACTGTTCGATTTGTATATTTCAAGAAGATTATACAAATCGTAAATATCAGTCTGGAGAATACCGCAGTTTTCATCATCTGCGTTAAGCTCCTGCCACTTTGAGTCAAAAACAACTCTCATACCGTTTTCACGGCAGGTCATAACAGCCAGCGCCTGTGAGCTGTCCTTTGGCATTGGCCTGTTGAGCATCGGATAGCGCTTTTTCTGAATTTCAGCACGGAAGCGCTGATTATCCAGCATTCTTCCCAGATTATACACGGTGTAGCTGTCGAAAAGCTCGCCTGTGGGGAAGATAACGGCATATGCCATGTTTCTGCCCTTTGTCACGGTGACATATCGGCTGAGCAGGAATATTTCCGCCCAGCGCAGCGCATTTGCATAGCCCTGCATACTGCGGTCGATTACGGAAGCGGAAAAGTCCCTTTCGTAATTCTGGGAATACTCAACGCCGTCAAAGTTTGCTATAAGCGCCTCCAGCTTGTTTCTGCTTCGGGCGGAGGAGGTTATGTTCCGCAGATATTTCAGCGTTGACTTTATAAGCCTGTTTTCGGGGCGGTCAACGGTGAAAACATCGTACTGAACGTAGAATTTGTCCTTGTGGGCAAAGTTTTTGGTGGCGTGGAGAGAATATATTACCTTTCCTTTCAGGAAGCGTTCATTTTCGATGTGAGGAGCATAGCACTGCTTCAGACCGTTGTGAACTATCGCCTGAACCTCGTTAATAAAGGCAAGGATGAAAGTTTCGAATATATTCAGATTTTCGGCTGCACGGGTGTTAAGATTGTAGTTTGTAAGAGGCAGGGCTTTCATTGATTTGAGCATATTGAGCAGAACTCTTTTGTTTGAAAGATATTCGCCCTTGCGGTTCCTTGCGGCAAGCATGGGCAGGATCTCTACCTGAGTTCCGTCCTTGAAGACCATAGCACCCACATATCCGCCTGCACGGAGGATACGTTCGCTTCCCTCTCCCTCAGCGGTGAGGATATAGCTGTTTATGCCCCTTGGGTCGGGCATTTTCTTTTCCAGCACAAAGCCTTCAAGCATATCAAAAATATGCTCAGGCAGCGGGATACCGCCCTCCCGTTCCGAAGAGCCCTCTATGGTGAAGAACTGCGTTTCACGCAGCTTGTAACGGTCTCTTTTTCCCATTTGCGGAAGCCCTCCAAATTACAGCAGCTTGCTGTAAGCGTTTATGTTCCAGAAAGCGGCTTCGTTTATTTCGTATGTATCATCGACATCGAGGAAAAGCTCAACGTTTTCGCCGAAGGTCTTTTTGTAGTCGATGGCGAGAGCCTTTACAAACTGCTCCTCAGGCTCCTTGTTGTAGTCGCCCAGAACCCAGCGTATCTTCTGGTAATCGCCATAGAAATACTCCTGGAGCAGAGGAACGATAGAGTTCTTGAAGATAGAGCCGAGACGCTGGATAGAGGGGTCTTCCTTCAGTGACATGAAGTAGGCATGTCCGATAGTGTGCTCTCTGTCGCAGAGTATCTCAACACGCTTGTTGATAATTGTGAGCAGCTGCTCTATGCTTACGCCCTCGACATAGGTGTCGTGGAAAAGCTCGGGCTGAGGGAGCATCTCGACGAAGTCGAAACGACGGCGTATAGCAGTATCCAGCAGGGCGATGGAGCGGTCGGCGGTATTCATGGTTCCGACGATATAAACGTTGTTGGGAACGCCGAAAGGCTCCTGGGAATATGCCAGCCTTACCTTTACTTCTTCGGGCATACCGAGGCGCTTTGAAGGCTCGATAACGGTGATAAGCTCACCGAAGATCTTGGAGATATTACCACGGTTGATCTCATCTATGATGAAAACATATCTTTCGTCGGGGTGCTCTGCGGCTTTCTGGCAGAACTCACGGAAGATACCCTTGTCAACGACATAGACCATTTCCTTTTTACGTGTACGCTCACCACGCTCGTTCATAGTTTCGAGAAAAACGGGCTTGATACCCTCGATGAATTCCTCGTATCCCATAGACTGGTGGAAGGTGGTGAATTCTATCTGACCGAAATTGTTTTTCAGCTCGTTGTAGCGGTCCAGCATGGCGTTGTAATCTTTTTTCATAACAGCTTCAACAGGAATGTTATAAATTATAGCCAGAGCATAGTTGACCGAGTTGTAAGTTTTACCTGTACCGGGAGGACCGTAAAGAATGATGTTTTTACCCATAAACATGACCATGCCTTTCACAAAAAAATACTCTTTTTTCATTATATCACATTTGCATTAAAAACGCAATATAGTTTCATGTTAAATTGTATATTCTGCACGCTTCCTGAACGAGTTCACATTATGTTTAATAACGAATACGTTTTCGTAACCGTGCAAAAAAAAGGCAGAGCATAAGCCCTGCTTAACCAAGATCAGATTACATAAAATAATATGTGTAGAACAAAAGAAAGGAGACAACAAAACGGATGTTAACATTGAAATATAAGAACTTAACATCATATATATTATAACTCATATATGCGCTTTAGTCAATATCTATATAACAACTTTTACATTTTCGTATGAATGCACAATTTAGTGCAATATTCATTATACAAAATGTACTGCAAACAAGAAGTTATACACTGAGTATCATCTGCTGCGCTGTCACAATATAAGATGCAGTTCAATCCGGCCGCATCAATTACTTTGTTGCAAGTATGATTATAACACAGGCAGGGAATAATGTCAAGGGTCGTAAACGATTGAAAAAAGAAAATATTAGATACTGATTTTGTGCAGATTTTACAGTAGGTAAACGGCCTGTTTATGCAAAGGGCATTACTCCTCGCCGAAGTCACGGTCGATGGTTATAACAAGGTAATATCTGGTGTCCTCCGAGGCGTTCATAAGCTGGGAAAGCTTCTCTTTCAGCTCGCTTTCTGAATATTTGCAGTCGTAGGGGACAACAATGTCAAAAACAAGGTTTGTGTGGGTGTCGCCGGGGACAAGGCGGAAGTCGTGTATCCTGAGCCGTGGGTCAAGCTGCGCCGCATATTCCTCGACAGCCTTGCGGCAGGCGTTTGTCTGCTCGTTATCCACATCAACAGGGTCCATATGTATGGTCATCATAATGCCAAGCTTTTTGAAAATATCACGCTCAATGCCGTCTATCACGTCATGGGCGGCTACGAAATTTTCATCGCTGCGCACCTCCGCATGGCAGCTTGCCAGCTTCTTTCCGGGGCCGTAGTCGTGGACTACCAGGTCATGCACGCCGATTATCTTGTCGGGAGCGGTGACGATATCCTCTATCTTTTTGATAAGCTCATGGTCGGCGGGCTTGCCGATAAGGTCATCTACAGTGTCCTTAACGATGCCGAAGCCGCCCTTGATAATGAATATTGATACCACTATGCCCATTGCACCGTCTATGGGGAGAGTGGTGAAAAGGGAGGCGGTAAGACCGATAACAGCGGCAGATGTGGCGATAACGTCGCTCCTGCTGTCCTGCGCTGTTGCCATCATCACGGGGGAGTTTATGCGCTTGCCCAGCTTTGTGTTGAAAACGGACATCCACAGCTTTACGCCTATGGACGCAAAAAGGGAGATGAGTGCTGCGGCGCTGAACTTTACCTCATCGGGGGAGACTATCTTCCCTGCCGATGATCTGAGCAGCTCAAAGCCCACCAGAATTATGATAACGGCGATGATAAGGGAAGTGAGATATTCCGCTCTGCCGTGACCGAACGGGTGATCCTTATCCGCCGGCTTTGCAGCCATTTTGCAGCCGAAAAGCGTCACCACACAGCTGGCGCTGTCCGACAGGTTGTTGAATGCGTCCGACAGCACGGATATGGAGCCTGAAAGCGTTCCCACGGCAAATTTCAGCACGAACAGAAAAATATTGCACACAATGCCCGTTATCCCCGCCATTGTGCCGTAATTCTCACGCACCTTTATATCTTCGGTGTCGGTGTAGTTTTTTACAAAGTGCTTAACAAGAAAATCTGTCATAATATGCCTCACTTTATGAAAAGTTAAATCATTCTTACAGTGTTTCCTATAATATTACCACAAGTAATATTTTTTTGCAATACGTTGCATTGGGCTAATCACGAAATTTACAATCTGTAACAAATAACAAATCGGTT